>NZ_CAXUCH010000045.1:21107-21566 GCF_964249325.1 uncultured Mycobacterium sp.
GCAGTACGCCAAGGACCGCCAGGCGTTCGGCGAGCCGATCGGCAGGTTTCAGCACAACCGGTTTTTGCTGGCCGAGATGGACACCGAGCTCGACGTCGGCCAGCAGTACCTCGACCGGTGCCTGCAGGCGGTAGTCGATGGCGAGTTGACCGCCGTGGAGGCGGCCAAAGCCAAGTGGTGGTGCACCGAGCTTGCCAAGAAAGTCATCGACGGCTGCGTGCAGTTGCACGGCGGCTACGGGTACATGAACGAATATCGGGTCGCCCGCGACTATGTCGATTCGCGCATCTACACGATCTTCGGTGGCACCACCGAGATCATGAAGGACATCATCGGCCGAGATTTGGGTCTTTAGGCGGTGAACGGCATCTCGTGCCGCACAGACGGCGCTGTTTTGCGCATCGAGCTGGACCGGCCCGAGAAGCTCAATGCCGTCAATACGGCGATGCTCGAGGAGCT
>NZ_CAXUCH010000045.1:21576-25319 GCF_964249325.1 uncultured Mycobacterium sp.
GATCAACGACGGCGCCGACGACGCGGTGCGCGTCGTTGTGCTGACCGGCGCGGGTCGCGCGTTCTGCTCGGGAGGCGACCTGACCGGTGGCGGCACCGAGGACGCCGCGGCCGTTGCCCTCGAGGCGGTGCGGGCGATCACTGCGCTCCCTAAGCCGGTGGTCGCCGGGGTGCGCGGCGCTGCCGCGGGATTCGGTTGTCCGCTGGCGCTGGCGTGTGACCTGGTTGTGGCCGCGCGATCAGCGTTTTTCCAACTGGCTTTCACCAAAATCGGACTCATGCCCGACGGGGGAACCTCAGCGTTGTTGCCGGCGGCTATCGGTCGCGCCCGCACCACGCGGATGGCGATGCTCGCTGAAAGAATTTCGGCGCCAACTGCTTTCGAATGGGGCATGATCTCCCACCTGGTCGACGACGACGATTACGACGCAGAACTGCACACCGTGGTCCAGTCGCTGGCCGGCGGTCCGACGATGTCCTATGGATGGATCAAGCGAGCGTTGCGCGAGTCGATGCTGACGGCTCTTGCGGTGGTGGGAGACATCGAACTGCAAGGCCAGTCGGCGCTGAAGGATAGCGACGACTTCCGGGAAGGGGTTAAGGCGTTCGTCAAGCGGCGGCCACCGGAGTTTCGGGGCCGATGATCAGATGCTTGCCCAGCATCAAAGCACGCCACGGCAGATCGGGTCCTTCACGCACCACGTCGCGCGGCATCGGCTGACCACGACCGCATCCATCGCAGGCCTGATCGGCTCGGAATAGGTTTCGCGCGTCGTCCTTTCGAAGACCTGCAGCGCTGTCAGGGAAACTGTTGGTCGATGGGAACGAATTCAGGCATCATTAGGCTGCGGCGCAGCCAATTCGCCCCGTCGAGAACCATCGTATGCCCGGATAGGTAGGCGGCGTAGGGAGAGCACAGATATGTTGCGGCCCAGCCGAGTTCATGCGGCTGGCCAACGCGCCCCGCGGGAATCCTTTTCGCGTCTGCTTCGGGATTCTGGCGGGCCAGCAGCGCCGGCGGCAGGTCGGGGTGCGGAAACAGCCCGGGCGCAAGGCAGTTCACTCGGATGCCGTAGGGCGCCCACTCGACGGCCAGTGATTGAGTCAGGTTTGTCACCCCGGCCTTGGCGGCCGCGGAATGTGCGGTGCCCGGGCCGCCTGTCCAAGCATACGTTGCGCCGATGTTAAGCACAGCCCCGGCTGCGCCGCGAGCGATCGCGCGGCGGGCGAATTCGGTACTGCACAGGAAAGTGCCGTTGAGCACGATGTCAACCACGCTTCGCCAGGCGTTGACTGACAGTTTGACCGCCTGGCACGGAAAATTGCCTGCCGCATTGTTGATCAGGACGTCGGTCGGGCCGAGTTTGCGTTCGGCCTCATCGAACATGGCCGCGACACCGTGCGGGTCACGCACATCGACTTCAACACCGATCGCTTCGGCTCCCAAAGCACTAAGCGCTTCTATACCGGCCTGGCGATGTTCTGACTTGCGGCTGGCGACGGCTATTGCGGCGCCCAGCCGGGCGAATTCGACCGCCATGGCCCTTCCCAGGCCGGTGCCGCCGCCGGTGACAATGACGACTTGACCGGCGTAGGTGTCTGTGGGCAGCATCGATGTGCCCAGAGGCGGTGGGGTAGGTAGCGACATGTCATTGCCTCCGGGATCGAGTGTCATCCGTACGTGCGTCGCCCGCATTGCGCCGGTACGCCCCAGAACTGAACAGTGCCGTCTGGGCAAACAGCTCTTGGGTGATGCCGTTGCGAATGTCTCCGGCGATGGCCTGGTTCACCAGCAGCTTGCCCATCGACGCCGCTAGCGCCGGCTGGGCCGCCAGCTGACGGCACAGGGCCATTGTGTGATCGTGCAGCGCCTCGACGGCTACCACCTCCTCGGCCAGCCCCCACGCGTAGGCCGTAGCCGCATCGATGCGTTTGCCGGTGAGCACCAGATACTTCGCTCGCGATGGGCCGATCAAGGCCGGCAGTATCTGGGTTCCGCCGGTGTCGGGCACGAGACCGAGTCCCACTTCCGGCATCGCGAAGAAAGCGTCGTGGGCCAGGATGCGAATGTCGGCCGAAAGGGCGAGCTCGAAGCCGCCGCCGATCGCGGCGCCCTGGACGGCTGCTACGACCGGCTTGGGTGACTCCAGCATTTCGAGTCTGAGCCGCTGATGTGCCCGCACGAACGTGAAGTCGTCCTCGCCGTTGGCGCGCTTGCCCAAATCGGCGCGGTCGCGGCCCGAGCAGAACGAGGCGCCTTCTCCACGCAGCAGCAGGCAGCGCACCGCATCGGTGTCGAGTAAACCGCGCACTGCGGTGCACATCGCAGCGAACAGTGCGTCGCTGATGGCATTGTGCCGGTGCGGTCGGTTCAGCGAAACCACCCCGACTCCGTCGATGATCTGGCTGTTCAGCTCTACCGTGCTCATAACTTCATTCCTGCATGTGTCGCTCGGGACGGCTCGTGGCACCGAGTCGCAAATTGCTTGTTGTTGCCACGACACCCGGTTGTGCCGAGATCAATATCGACAGCGCCTTCTTGCGGCGTGCCACCGTTGGTGGATGCCGGGTGGTGAACGACAGGTCCACGCCGGCCTCCTGGCTGATGTCGCACGGTATCCGCGTTCCGAAAGCTACCTCGGCAAACTGCCACGGCAGCTTGATCTATTCAACTAGGTTATATACGTCAAGTGTCGCGCTACGGAGACGGAGACCACAAGGCCGATTCTTTTAGGCTCACCCGGCTCAACAGGATCAGCAATCTGCGCGTCGCGTGCGCCTTCCTGCGTCGTTGGATCGCTCGGGACGCCGCCAGCTTCGAATTCGGTTGGTCGGTCAAGGATCCTGCCCACCATCGCCTGGGCATCATTTTGGCTGTGTGCGAGCTTCAGGCGGCGGGTATCTCCACCCGACGCCATGTTATTGCGGGCATTCGCGCGATGCAGCGCAATCAGTACTCGGCGATATCCGCCTTACTATCGTGAAAACCGCCGCACCGTCCGGGCTTCGGTTCAAATGTTAGCGCCCACCACCTGCGCATGGTGCGGAACATTTTGCCTTCCTGCGTCGCAGCGACGGTGGCTCGCTGAATCGCTAGGGCTGCCAGATGTTGAGGTCCTCGGGCAGCCGAAATGTTGGGTTTCGTTGCAGCGTGCGCCCAAAAGGTTGTGGGATCCGATTCGGCTCTTCTTCAACCGCAACCTGTACTGCCACAACGATGCTGCTAGCTGCCGACGGGTTTACCGGGGGTAAACCTGATCGGCAGTCTGCGCACGGCATACACCTCGCCTGCGTCCTCGAATCGCTCGGGTGCGCCGGCTAGCTCGAAGTCGGGCAGCCGGGCAAGGATCTGGCCCAGCATGACTTGGAACATCATCTTGGCGACGTGCGAGCCCAGGCAGCGATGGACGCCGACCCCGAAAGCCATGTGCTTGCGGGCGTTTGCGCGATGCAGATCAAGTTTGTCGGGGTCGCTGAACATCGCGGGATCGCGGTTGGCCGCCCCCCACATCAAGATGGCACGATCACCTTGCCGAAGATGTTGGCCGTGAAATTCGGCGTCGCGGGTCACCGTACGCGCCAAGCCGAGTGTGGGCGTGTATAGCCGGATGAACTCGTCGGTGCCCTGCATGAGCAGCCCAGGGTCAGCGGCGAGGTGGTCGCGCAGTTCGCGGTCCTCACAGAGCCGCAGCAGCACGTTGCCGGTCAGTCCGCTGGTGGTGTCCATGCCGCCCAGCATCATCA
>NZ_CAXUCH010000046.1:0-24505 GCF_964249325.1 uncultured Mycobacterium sp.
CAACGCCCTCTCCACCCTCCTGCACTACTTCGGCAAACGCCTCGTCGGCCAGGCGTACGTGCGGTGCGTCGGCGTCGGGCTCGGCGTATACCGCCACGCTGGGCAGGCCGGCATCCTTCGCCGCGCGGATCACCCGGACAGCGATCTCACCGCGATTGGCGACGAGTAACTTGGCGATCTTCGAGCTGGCGTGACTAGGCACTGCGCCTCCTGTCTGGGGATATGGTCGGCGTCTCTAAGAAAATTTCTTACAAGTATGCCGGGGGAAGTTTAGCGGCGGGCGGCGGGTGGATCAGCCAGTGCCCCATTCGACGCGCGGAGCCGGCGCTTAATGCGGGCCAGAATCGCCGACATGCCGCGCAGCCGCAACGGGCTTATCAAAGCCGCTAGGCCCAGGTCGGCGTAAAAGTCGTCCGGCACCGCCAGAATGTCAGCGGCGGGTTGTTCGTCGAGCCCAGCGGCCAAGATGGAGGCGAAACCGCGGGTCGTGGGTGATTCGGCGGGCGCGCTGAAATGCAGCCGCACCCGTTCGGGGTTGCTGGCGTCGACATGCAAGAACAGCGGGGTTTGGCATTCGGGTACCGGTTCCATCGCCGCTTCTTGGAGATCGGCGGGTATCGGCGGCAGCTCATTGGCGAATTCCAGCAGCAGCTGCAGTTTGTCCCGGCCCTGGACTTCGGCGAAGTCGGACACCACCTCGGCCAGCGGCGCGGGCAAGCTCATAGGGCCGGCACTTCTCCAGGTTGCTCGCCGGCCACGATCGGCACCCGCACGGTATTGCCCCACTCCGTCCACGACCCGTCGTAGTTGCGCACGCCGGGGATGCCGAGCAGATGGGTCAACACGAACCAGGTGTGGCTCGACCGCTCGCCGATGCGGCAGTAAACGATGGTCTTGTCGTCGGGCTGGATGAATCCGTAGATCGTTTCCAGCTCGTCGCGGCCGCGAAACCGCCCGCTCTCGTCGGCCGCTTTGCCCCAGGGGATGTGGATCGCAGTGGGAATGTGGCCGCCGCGCAACGCGCCTTCCTCGGGATAGTCGGGCATATGGGTGCGCTCGCCGGTGTATTCCTGCGGTGAGCGCACGTCGATCAGCGGCTGCGAACCCAGCGACGCCAGCACGTCGTCTTTGAACGCGCGGATCGGCCCGTCGTTGCGCTGCACCACCGGGTAGCCGGTCGACGTCTTGCTGGGCACCTCCAGGGTGGTTTCGCGGCCCTCGGCCAGCCACAGGTCGCGTCCACCGTTGAGTAGCCGCACGTCGGGGTGGCCGAAGAGCGTGAACACCCACAGCGCATAGGCCGCCCACCAGTTGCTCTTGTCGCCGTAGATCACCACGGTGTCATCACGGTGGATGCCCTTGCGGTTCATCAACTCGGCGAATTGCTCACCGTTGATGTAGTCCCGCACGCGCGGGTCGTTGAGATCGGTGTGCCAGTCGACCTTCACCGCGCCCGGGATGTGGCCGACGTCGTAGAGCAGCACGTCTTCGTCGGCCTCGACAATGGCCTGGCCGGGGCAGCCCAGGGTGGGGGCCAGCCAGTCGGTGGGGACCAGCCGTTCGGGGTGGGCGTAGCCGGCGAGTGTGGGGCTGGGATCTTCTGGCAGCGGCACACCTTGAGCCTACCCACGACGACCAGGCGCGGGACAAGCGCCGAGATCGGCGCTAGCGCGGGAAATGTCGAGTGGACGTGACGCTACCGCCGATCTCGGCGACGGGCGGGACTGTGTCAGACGCTCAGCGCGACTTCGTACGCCACGGCGAAGCGTTGAGCGTCCCGCGCCGGGCGGAACAGTGCGCCGCCGTTCGGGGACCAGGTGACAACCCGCAGGAGTCGCTTGCCCGGCGCCAACTGTCTGCAGATGGCCTCCGCCAACGCCACGCGAAGCCGTGCCACGTCATAGCGGTCGATATCGGGCGACACCCGAATGTCCCACATGGTTTCTTCCACTGGCATCGCTCAAGTGTCGGGCGCTCGACGGGATAACCGCGCGAGCGTGTTCGGGGCGCCCCGCTTCGGTTGTGTTGCGGTCTTATTGCGATCCGGTCACGATCAACGCCCTCGCCACAGTGCGGCGACGGACAATCCGACGCGGCCCAGAAGACGGCGCAGCAGGGGAAGACTCAAGCCGATCACGTTGGACGGGTCGCCGTCGACACGGTCGACGAACCAGCCGCCCAACCCGTCGATGGTGAATCCGCCGGCGACGTGCAGCGGTTCGCCGCTGTCGACGTAGGCGGCCAACTCTTCGGTGGTGGGCACGCCGAAATGCACTGTGGTGGTAGCTGTTTCGTATGCCCGATCGCTCGGCTCGCCGTCGAGCAGCCGCAGCACCGCGTGACCGGTGTAGAGCTGTCCGGACCGGCCGCCGATGGCCCGCCACTGGTTGCGCGCGTCGTCCGCCGAGTCCGGCTTGCCGCACAGGCGGCCGTCGATGTGCAGCATCGAATCACAGCCGATCACAACGCAATCCGCCGCAATCGCGGCCTCCAGACCGGCCGCGACACGATCGGCCTTGGCGAGGGCCAGTGCGCAGACAACTTGGGCTGGTGAGGCATTCGGGCCCAGCCCGGCGGTGACCGCGAGCTCGTCGACACCGGACACACGCACCAGCGGTTCGATGCCGGCTTGGCGCAGCACCTTCAGCCGGCCCGGTGAAGCGGAACCCAGGACCAAGCGGGTCACCGCTTCATATGGATCCGTTCCAGCAGAGTGACCCGCTGCCAGCTGAAGACCGGATACCGCAGCTTGTCGACGGGATGTCCCCACATGTTGCGTTCCGGCCGCGTGGGCTCGGCTGGACCACCAGATGCGCTGCCCAGCACCGCGATCAGCGCGGCGAGCTCTTCCTCGGTCGGGTTGCCCTTGAGGACCGCGATGTGCGGGTCGTGCCCGTCGTGCGCCTGCTGCGTCTCGTCTGTCACTGGGGCCTGATCGTTCGTCTCGTTCCCGTCACTCATTGCATTCGTTCCGCTCACTCAACTCACTGGGGCCTGATCGTTCGTCTCGTTCCCGTCACTCATTGCATTCGTTCCGCTCACTCAACTCACAGGGGTATGTTCCCGTGCTTCTTTGGCGGGAGCTGGGCGATCTTGCGTTCCAGCAGCCGCAGGGCGGTCGCGACGTAGCCGCGGGTGTGCGACGGTGGGATCACCGCATCGACGTAGCCGCGCTCGGCCGCGATGTAGGGATTGACCAAGGTGTCCTCGTAGTCCTGCTGCAGCTGCAATCGCAGCGCGTCGACGTCCTCACCGCTCTTGGCCGCCTCGTTCAGCTTCTGGCGGTACACGAAACCCACTGCGCCGGAAGCTCCCATCACCGCGATCTGCGCCGTCGGCCAGGCCACGGCAACGTCGGCGCCCATGTCTTTGGAGCCCATCACGCAGTAAGCACCGCCGTAGGCCTTGCGGGTGATCACGGTGATCTTGGGGACGGTAGCTTCGCCATAGGCGTAGAGCAGCTTGGCGCCGCGGCGGATGATGCCGTTGTATTCCTGGTCGGTGCCCGGCAGGAAGCCCGGCACGTCGACCAGCATGACGATCGGGATGTTGAAGCAGTCGCAGGTCCGCACGAAGCGGGCCGCCTTCTCGGAAGCGTTGATGTCCAGGCAGCCCGCGAAATGGGTGGGCTGGTTGGCGACGATGCCCACCGGGCGGCCTTCGATACGACCGAACCCGACGACGATGTTCTGGGCATAACCGTTCTGGATTTCGAGGAACTCGTCGTCGTCGAGGATGCGGGTGATCACCTCGTGGATGTCGTAGGGCTGGTTCGGTGAATCCGGAATCAGCGTGTCGAGTTCGAGGTCCTCGGCGATGAGGTTGTCCTCGATGGCGCCCTCGGGAACCGGCACGGCGTAGCGCGGCGGATCTGCGTAGTTGTTGGGCGGCAGGTAGCTCAACAGCTCGCGAACCCAGTCGAACGCGTCCTGTTCGCCGGATGCGACGTAGTGCGCGGTCCCGGACTTCGCCATGTGGGTGTGGGCACCGCCCAGCTCCTCCATGGTCACGTCCTCGCCGGTGACCGTCTTGATGACGTCCGGACCGGTGATGAACATCTGGCTGGTCTGGTCGACCATCACCACAAAGTCGGTGAGCGCGGGGGAGTAGACGTGTCCGCCCGCGGCGGCGCCCATGATCAGCGAAATCTGGGGGATAACGCCGGAGGCCAGGATGTTGTTGTGGAAAATCCGGCTGTACAGGCCGAGCGAGACCACACCTTCCTGAATGCGCGCGCCGGCCCCGTCGTTGATGCCGATCAGCGGACGCCCCGTCTTGATCGCCAGGTCTTGCACCTTGACGATCTTCTCGCCGTAGACCTCGCCGAGGCTGCCGCCGAACACGGTGGCGTCCTGGCTGAAGATACACACGTCGCGGCCGTCGATGGTGCCGTAGCCGGTGACCACACCGTCGCCGAGCGGACGCTTGGCGTCCAGACCGAAGTTGGTGCTGCGGTGCCGGGCCAGGGCGTCGAGCTCGACGAACGACCCCTCGTCCACCAGCGCGTAGATGCGCTCGCGGGCGGTCAGCTTGCCCTTGGCGTGCACCTTGTCCACGGCCTCGACGCCGACTGGGTGCAGCGTCTCGTCGAGGCGCTTGCGCAGTTCAGCCAGCTTGCCGGCGGTGGTGTGGATGTCGACGGTGTGCTCGGCAGCGGGTTCGGCGTGATGATCGGTAACGCTCGTCATGGCTGTCGAGCTTAGCGGCTCGCTTAGGCTGGGCTGTGATGGAGCATGACCTGCTCAGGCCGCCGTTGGATGCGGCGGCGTTGCGCGACGGTCTGGTCGGGCCGGGGCTGCCGTGGCGTCAGCTCGACGTCGTCGAGGAAACCGGGTCCACCAACGCCGATCTGCTGGACCGCGCGGCGGCCGGCGACGACATCGACGGGTGCGTGCTGCTGGCCGAATACCAGAACGCCGGCCGTGGCCGTCATGGCCGGCACTGGTCGGCGCCGCCGCGCGCGCAGATCGCGATGTCGGTCGGGGTGAATGGGGCGTCGGTTGCCCGATCGGCGTGGGGCTGGCTGCCGCTGGCGACCGGGCTTGCGGTGGTCGACGCGCTGGCCGCCGTGGCCGATGTGACGGCCGGCGTGAAATGGCCGAACGACGTGTTAGTGAACGACGGCAAGCTGGCCGGGATTCTGACCGAAGTCGCGGCCCCGGCGCCGGTGGTCGTGATCGGGTTGGGGCTCAACGTGACATTGACCACCGAGGAAGCCCCGGATCCGGCGGCGACATCGCTGCTGATGCTGGGGTCGTCAATGACCGATCGAAATGCATTGGCGCACAGGATACTTCGCGAGCTGGCTGGCCGCATTGAGGCCTGGCGCACCGCCGCCGGCGCCGACCCGGGGCTGGTGGCCGACTACCAGCGCCACAGCCTGACGCTGAGGCGCCGCGTGAAGGCAACGTTGCCTGGTGACCGTGAAGTGGTCGGCATCGCCCAAGCCGTCGACGAGATGGGCCGCCTGCTTGTGGACACCGGTGGACAGACCGTGTCGATATCGGCCGGCGACATCACCCATCTGCGGGCCGCGCACTGATGCGTTACCCCGACAACGTGCTGGCCGACGGCGAGCAGGTGGTTTTGCACCGGCATCCTCACTGGAAGCGCCTGATCGGAGCGGTCACGGTGCTGATACTGGCGACCGGTGTGGCGTCCTTCGTCGCCGGATTCGTCAACACCAGGCACTGGGACCCGAGCGCTAAGAACGTCATCTTTGCTGTGATCTGGGCGATCTGGCTGGTGGTCGTCGGCTGGCTGACGTTGTGGCCGTTCCTGGCCTGGCTGACAACACATTTCGTCATCACCGACCGCCGGGTGATGTATCGGCACGGCGTGTTGAGGCGCAGCGGAATCGACATCCCGCTGGCCCGGATCAATAGCGTGGAGTTCCGGCACGGAATCGTCGACCGGATGTTGCGAGCCGGCACGCTGATTATCGAGTCGGCGTCACAAGAGCCGTTGGAGTTCTACGGCATTCCGCGCGTACGGCAAGTGCACGCGCTGCTGTATCACGAGGTTTTCGACACACTTGGATCCGAGGAATCACCCAGCTGAGCGAACCGGCTGCGACGTGACCGCCATGCGCGCAGCAGCGTGACGGTGCCGCCTTCTTCGATGTTGTCCTCGAAGACTTCGGCGATGCCGCCGGCGGTGAGCGCCGATTCCAGCGCCTTCTCCGAGCTGCGGCCAAACTCGTCGGGAAATACCCAACGCCGGAACGCCCAGAACCGGAAGGCCATCTGCAGCAGGTTGCCGATGATGTAGGCCGAGATGAAGTCGGCAACGTTCTCCACGGCCAGTGACACGTGCGGCATCCGCAGCTGCAGGATGTAGCTGGAGAACCACAACGGCGCCATGGACAGCAGCACGCCCACCCCGCTGAACGCGAAGAACAGCAGTGCCTCGTGGTGGCGTTCCCGCCCGCCGCGGTGCCGGAAGCTCCACTCCCTGTTGAGGATGTACGACGCGATGACTGCGACGATCCCGGCGATAACCTTCGCGGTCACCGGCTTGGGCTCAAGGATGGTCAGCTTCAGCGTGTAGAAGATCGCCGAGTCGATGACGAACGTGGTGGCCCCGACGATGACGAACTTGATCAGTTCGTGATGACGTTCGACGTAGCACCGGACCACCCGCGGCAACCGCACGATCGTGGCATCGGCAAAGGACACAATGTCGCAGTCTACGTATTGCGGGCCACCAGTGCGTCGTGGCGGTGTCGCCGCCGCTAAATGCCCCGCTCAGCCGGTCATGACACGATGATTGACGTGCCCGGTACGCCCATCGCTGCACCGCTGGTCGCCATGGTCGGTGGCGGCCAGCTGGCCCGAATGACCCATCAGGCCGCGATCGCGTTGGGGCAGACCCTGCGGGTGTTGGCCGCCGCCGCCGATGACCCCGCCGCTCAGGTCACCCCCGACGTGGTGGTCGGCTCACACACCGACCTGGATGCCCTGCGCCGCGTCGCCGCCGGCGCGGACGTGGTGACGTTCGACCACGAGCATGTTCCCGGCGAGCTGCTGGACAAGCTGGTCGCCGAGGGCGTCAACGTGGCTCCGCCGCCGCACGCCTTAATACACGCCCAGAACAAACTCGTCATGCGCGAGCGACTTTCCGCGCTGGAGGCTCCGGTGCCGCGCTACGCCAGTGTCGATCGTCCCGGGGACCTGGACAGCATCGACGCATTCGCCGATCGGGTCGGCGGTCCGGTCGTAGTCAAGGCGGTGCGCGGCGGCTATGACGGCCGCGGGGTGCGGATGGCCCGTGACCTGGTTCACGCCCGTGACATCGCGGGCGAATTTCTCGCCAGCGGCGTGCCGGTGCTCGTCGAAGAGCGGGTCGAGATGCGTCGCGAGCTGGCGGCGCTCGTGGCGCGCTCGCCGTTCGGCCAGGGTGCGGCCTGGCCGGTGGTGCAGACCGTGCAGCGTGACGGCATTTGCGTCGAGGTGATCGCGCCCGCACCGGAGCTCGATGACGACCTCGGCGCCGAGGCGCAGCACCTGGCATTGCGGCTCGCGGCCGAACTCGGCGTCGTCGGGGTGCTGGCGGTCGAGCTGTTCGAGACGACCGACGGCCGGCTGTTGGTGAACGAGCTGGCAATGCGCCCGCACAACTCCGGTCACTGGACCATGGACGGGGCCCGCACCAGCCAGTTCGAACAGCATCTGCGCGCGGTGCTGGACTATCCGCTCGGCGACACCGATGCCACCGTGCCGGTGACGGTGATGGCCAACGTGCTGGGCGCTGCGCAGACCCCGACGATGACCGTCGACGAGCGGTTGCACCATTTGTTCGCCCGGATGCCGGAGGCCCGGGTTCACCTCTACGGCAAGGGTGAGCGGCCGGGCCGCAAGATCGGGCACGTCAACTTCCTGGGCTCTGACCCCGCCGACGTGGCGAATCTTCGTGAGCGTGCCGCACGGGCGGCACACTGGTTGTCACACGGGCAGTGGACCGACGGATGGGACTCACATGCCGCCGGCGCCGATGCAAAGCGAAGCGATGAGGAGAAGCGGCGCATATGACCCACAAGCCCCGGGTCGGAGTGATCATGGGCAGCGACAGCGATTGGTCCGTGATGCAGGACGCCGCCAGTGCGCTCGACGAGTTCGAGGTCCCGTTCGAGATCGGCGTGGTCTCGGCGCACCGCACACCCGGCCTGATGCTCGACTACGCCCGCGGCGCGGCCGACCGCGGCATCGAGGTGATCATCGCCGGCGCGGGCGGCGCCGCCCACCTTCCGGGAATGGTGGCATCGGCGACCCCGCTGCCGGTCATCGGGGTCCCGGTGCCGCTGGCCCGGCTGGACGGCCTGGATTCGCTGCTGTCGATCGCGCAGATGCCCGCTGGGGTGCCGGTGGCCACGGTGTCCATTGGGGGCGCCCGCAATGCGGGTCTGCTGGCGGTGCGGATTCTGGGATCGTCGGATCCGGCGTTGCGGTCGCGCATCGTGGCATTTCAGGAGCAGTTGGCGGAGACCGTGCGAGCCAAGGATGCGGACCTCAAAAGCCGGCACGGTAAAGTTACCGGCCAGTAGCCCGGCGACGATGCGGGCCGGGCAGCGGCCCGAGGAGGAGCCGGGCAATTATGCAACAGCGCAAGGAGGCCATGATGGCTCGGTGGGCCGGAGACCCGTCGTTTGACCTGTTTCAACTGCCCGAGGAACACCAAGAACTGCGCGCCGCGATCCGCGCGCTGGCAGAAAAAGAGATCGCCCCGTACGCCGCCGAGGTAGATGAGCAGTCCCGGTTCCCCGAGGAGGCGCTGTCGGCGCTGAACGCGGCGGGCTTCAATGCGGTCCACGTGCCCGAGGAGTACAGCGGTCAGGGCGCCGACTCGGTGGCGACCTGCATCGTGATCGAGGAAGTAGCGCGCGTCGACGCGTCGGCTTCACTGATCCCGGCCGTGAACAAGCTGGGCACCATGGGCCTGATCCTGCAGGGTTCGGAGGAGCTCAAAAAGCAGGTGCTGCCGTCACTGGCCGTGGAAGGGGCGATGGCGTCCTACGCATTGAGTGAGCGGGAGGCCGGCAGCGACGCCGCATCGATGCGGACCCGCGCCAAAGCCGACGGCGACGACTGGATTCTCAACGGCGCCAAGTGCTGGATCACCAACGGCGGCAAATCGACCTGGTACACCGTGATGGCGGTGACCGACCCGGACAAGGGCCCCAACGGGATCTCGGCGTTCATGGTGCACAAAGACGACGAAGGCTTCTCCATCGGGCCCAAGGAAAAGAAGATGGGCATCAAGGGCTCGCCGACCACCGAGCTTTACTTCGAGAACTGCCGCATCCCGGGCGATCGGATCATCGGTGAACCCGGCACCGGGTTCAAGACCGCACTGCAAACCCTTGACCACACCCGTCCCACGGTCGGGGCGCAGGCCGTGGGCATCGCGCAGGGCGCGTTGGACGCCACCATCGCATATACCAAGGACCGCAAGCAGTTCGGCAAGTCGATCTCGGAGTTCCAGGGTGTGCAATTCGAGATCGCCGACATGGCGATGAAAGTCGAAGCGGCCCGGCTCATGGTCTATAGCGCCGCTGCCCGCGCCGAACGTGGCGAGCCTAATCTCGGATTCATCTCCGCCGCCGCAAAGTGCTTCGCCTCCGACACCGCCATGGACGTGACGGAGTCAGCCGTGCAGCTGTTCGGTGGTGCCGGCTACACCACTGACTTTCCGGTCGAGCGGTTTATGCGCGACGCCAAGATCACGCAAATTTACGAGGGCACCAACCAGATTCAGCGGGTGGTGATGTCACGGCACTTGCTGCGCTGAGTTAGTCTGCGGAGCTTTGAGATATTCGTCGTTGTGTTGGCCTGCGGCCGGTGGCGGGTCGGTGGCTGCGGCGGTGAACGTGGAGTAGCGCGCCGGCGTGCGAATCACTGTGATGGCGTCGTCGCCGGCGCCGACGCGCAGCGCCAATTCGTTTTCCGCGAAGAGCGGGGTGTCCACGACCTCCTTCCAGGTGTGCACCAGGCATGCCATTAACCCTTTGCGGCGCAACAACTCAACCCACTCGGCAGCGGTCTTAATGGCGAGGGTGGATTCCAGTTCCTCGGTCAACTCGGCGTAGTTGATCGACCGTGAGCGCTGGCCATGGAACCGCTCGTCATGCAGCAGGTCGGGGCGGCCGATGGTCTCACACAGAACCTTCCAGTGTTTGGGTATGTATGCACTGATCACGACATAACCGTCGGCCGCGCGGAACGCATCCGACGGCTGGCTCGCGAAGCCAACGGTTTTGCGGCCCTTGGGCTTGGCAACCGGAGTTTGGTCCGTGGGCCGGTTCAGGTGCATGGTGAGTTGGTTGGCTTGCAGGCTCACCGCGACGTCATACATGGCCACGCTGACCACGTCGGCGACGCCGTGTCGCTCCCGGTTGAGCAGAGCGGCGAGCACCGCCTGGGCTAGCACGTGACCGCTGGCATTGTCGACCAGCTGGAACGGGATGAGCTGCGGCTTACCATCGGGGGTGCGCATTCCCGAGGTCATGCCTGCCTCCGCCTGAATCATCAGGTCGATTCCGGGCCGGTCGCCGTTGGGGCCGTTGCCGCCATAGGCGGACAACCGCGCGTAAATGAGCTTCGGGTTGCGCGAACGCAATTCATCGGGTCCTAACCCGAGTCTTTCCATCACCCCGGGGCGGAAAGCCTCGAGCAGGACGTCGGCGGTGTCGGCAAGCCGCAGTACCTGCCGCTTGGCTTCGTCGGAGGCCAGATCGACGCTCACTGATTTCTTGCCTCGGTTGTTGGGCAGGAAATACGTTGGTAGCGGCGGTCGCCCGGGAAGAACAGCGGTGATTTGGCGTGCGGCGTCACCGCCGGGCGCCTCGACCTTGATGACCTCAGCACCCAAGTCGGCCAGGACCTGTCCCGCCAGCGGGCCGGCCACGTTCTGGGTGAAGTCCAGCACCCGAAACCCGTCAAGAGGCTTGGGTCCGTGGGCATTTGGCATCAGTCAGCGCCCCGCACTGCGGTGCAGTAGTAGTTTTCGGTTCCGCTGTTGATCCGCGGCGGGACCGGTAATCCGTTGTCGGTCAGCAGTTGGCTGGACCGGGTGCGAACGGTCCGCCAGCCGTGCTGGTCGAGTACATGGCGACGTCATTGCGCTCGCCGGAATACCAGAGATCGTCGATGTGGGCGGCCAGTCCGTGCTCGTACCACTTCTGAGCCGCGGTATGCATGACTTCCAGCGATTCCGGCGAGTTCAAGAAGATCTCGGCCACCAACCGGCTGCCATCAGCGCTCAGGGCGGTGATGTTGTCCAGCAAGCGATCCTGTGCTTCCGGCGGCAAGAAGGCGAGCAAGCCCTCGGCGATCCAGGCGGTCGGCCGCTCGGGATCGAAGCCCGCCCGCTGCAGCGCCGCGGGCCAGTCGTGTCGCAGATCGATCGGCACGGTCCGCAGGTCCACGGTCGGCTCGGCGCCGGATGCCGCCAGCGTGGCGGCCTTGAATTCAATGACTTGCGGCTGGTCGATCTCGAACAGTGTCATGTCGGCCGGCCAGGACAGCCGATAGGCGCGGGCATCGAGGCCGGAGGCGAGTATCACCGCCTGCCGGACGCCCGCAGCCACCGCATCGGCGCAGAAGGTGTCGATGAGCCGCGTTCGTGCTGCCAGCAGGTCGGTCATTGGCTGCATGCCCCACGGGTGGTCGGGAATGTCGACCTCGGCGGAGTCGAGCTCGCCAGCGGCCCAGCGAGTGAAGAAGTCGATGCCGACGGCCTGCACCAATGGTTCGGCGAACGGGTCGTCGATGAGCCCGGCTTTGGTGGCGCGGGCCCTCCCCGCGGCCACCATGGTGGCGGTGGCCCCAACGCTCGTCGCCAAGTCCCAGGTGTCGTTCTCGGTGCGCGCCATGCTGGTCAGCGTAACGAGCCGGTACCGGCGGTCCTTCGCCAGTGCGTGGGTTCGCATTGCGATAACTGCTGCTCCGAGCGCGCCGGTCGAAAGAGCCGCGGCTATGCCTTTACCATCGCCTGGTGACCACCCCTCGTCCCGCCCAACTCGTCACCCCGACGCCGGCAACCCGGGACGCGGCCTGGCACCGGGCCGCACGATGGGCCAGGCGGCTGGCCTGGATAAGCGTGGCCGCGATGCTGACAGAGGGTGCGTTGGGGCTGTGGCAAGGGCTTGCCGTCGGCTCGATCGCGTTGACCGGATGGGCACTGGGCAGCGCGCCGGAGGCGTTGGCAAGCGCGATGGTGTTGTGGCGATTCACTGGGTCGCGGACCCTGTCGGAGACCGCGGAACGGCGCGCCCAACGCGGGGTCGCGGTGTCGTTTTGGCTGACCGCTCCCTACATCGCCGCAGAATCGGTGCGCGACCTGCTTGGTGGGCATCACGCCGAGCGATCGGTGATCGGCATCGCGTTGGCTGCTGCGGCCTTGGTGCTGATGCCGATGCTGGGCCGCGCCAAGCAGAGACTCGGCGCGACGCTGGGTTCCGCGGCCACCACCGGTGAGGGAATCCAGAACCACTTGTGCGGTGCGCAGGCGGCCGCGGTGCTGGTCGGCCTGGTGGTCAGCGCCTCCTGGTCCGGGGCTTGGTGGTTGGATCCAGCGGTCGGCCTGGCCATCGCCGCTGTCGCGGTGTGGCAGGGTGTGCGCTCCTGGCACGGCGACGATTGCGGCTGCTGACCGACGTTAGGTCGCCGCTGCGAAGCCGGGATGCTCTTCGAACCAGGTGTTCAACAACGGTTCGAGCCTGCCCTGTTGGTGCGCCTCGACCAGCTCGGCGGCCAGATGCCGAATCTTGACGTTGCGATGCTGGGAAACGCGCCGCAACATATCGAACGCAGCATCCGGGTCGCACGAGTAGTGGCGCATCAGCAGCCCTTTGGCCTGGCCGATCAGATCCCGCGTTGCCAACGCCGAATGCAAGTGGTCGACCAGCTGTCGTGAATCGTTGTACAGCGCGGCGTTGTCGAATGTGGTACCCGCGTGCAAGGCAAACAGCATGACCAGGTCCATCACGTGCTCGGTGAATTGGTTGGGGCGTGGCGAGAACAGCGTGCATCCCACCGACGGCCGGCGATACGCGGGTAGCGGCAATGCCAGGCAACTGCGAAACCCAGCTTGCCGCATCCGCTCCGGAAAACCCGGCCAGCGCTGTTCGGTCTCGGCGTCCTCGACCCGGCGCGGCTCGCGGTAGCGCACGGCGTCCAGAATGGGGCTTGGCCAGGGTCGAGCTTCGTCCGCACTGTGGACCAGCGCGGTGATCTCACCGCCGGCCACGGTTTCTAGTTTTCCTGGGGCGACCTCGACGGTCACGGTGGCGTGTTCGCAGCCGGGGATGGTGCGCACGGCGCGCCTAACCATCCGGTCGACCACGCTGGTCACATCGTCGTCGTCGACGAGCCGGCCCACTTCGGCCAGCTCGCGAGACAACGAGTGCAAGTCCTCGTTCATTGGCCCAGGCTACGTGTTCTCCCGCGGTCCAGCGGCCTAACGGTGATACGGTGAGGACGCGGTTAGACCACAGTCCGCGCGACGTTCGGTGTACTCGATCGCCGAACTACGCTGTGCGGCTGATCCAGCGCCGTCACGACCGTGGTGTCCCCGGACGTCGGTTTCTCGAACCACGGACAAGCGGAGGAGCCTGTGCCAGCGTTACGTGTCGAACGCACAACGGTTAACGATCTGGTCGTCTTGCACCTGCGTGGCGATGTCGACCTCTCCAACGTCGCTCAACTGGAGTGGGCTCTGCGGGAAACGTGCGGCGCTATCCCAGATGCGGGCTGAGTTCTCGTCGATGCGACAGCGGTCGATTTCCTGTCGGTTGCCGGGGTCACCGCACTGGTGCGCGGCCAGCGGCGCTGCCGGGAGCGCGGGCTGGATTTTTCGGTGGTGGCCGCGCACCGTGCCGTGTTTGCGTCCGCTGCAGGCAACCGGTGTGGGTGGGCAGGTCACAGTATTCGCCTCGCTGGAGGCGGCTGCTGGGAACGGTTCAGTCGAGGCGGTATCGGATTAGCCGGGAGCTGTTGGCCACCACCGCAACCGACGACGCGTTGTGCAGGATCGCGGCCAGCACGGGTGACAACGCGCCGCCGGCGCCGATCAGCAATCCGGCGGCATTGACCGCGATCGACATGCCGTAGTTCTGGCGGATGACCTCCACTGCCCGTGCGCCCAGGTCCCGCACGTCGAGCAGACGCGCCAGGTCGTCGTTGGCCAAGGCCACATCGGCGGTCTCCACGGCGACGTCAGTTCCGGCCAGCCCCATAGCAATTCCGATATCGGCAGCCGCCAGCGCCGGGGCGTCGTTGATGCCGTCGCCGACCATCCCGACCACGTGGCCCTCGGTTTGCAGTTGGCGCACCGCTTCGAGTTTGTCCTCGGGCAGCACCTCGGCGCGCCACTCGTCGATGCCCAGTTCGCCGGCGACCACTTCGGCGGTCTCCGGGTGATCTCCGGTGAGCATGACGATGCGGCGAATGCCGTTGGTGCGCAACTTCTTCAGCACATCGGGCGCTTCCGGGCGGATTTCGTCGCGCAGGCTGATCAGGCCGACCAATGTGCCGTCCACCGCGAGCAGCAGCGGGGTCTCGGCTTCGCGGCGCAATGTGTGCACCCACTCCGCCGCTTCCTTTGATACCGCGACGTTTTCGGACTGCAGCAGCGATGGACTGCCCAGCAACAGGATCCGCCCGTCGGCCCACATCCGCATGCCCAGGCCGACCAGCACCTCGCACTCCTCATGCGGCGGGATCGTGATATGGCGTTCTTCGGTCGAGCGGATCACCGCCTCGGCCAGCGGATGACGAGAGTGAATCTCCGAGCTCGCCGCGTAGGCCAGAACCTGCTCGGGAACCCAATCATCGTGCATGGCAATAATATTCGTCACCACCGGGCGTCCTACGGTCAGTGTCCCGGTCTTGTCGAACACGATGGCGTCCACTCGCCCGGCCTCTTCGAGGTGGGAGCCGCCTTTGATCAGGATGCCGCGGCGCGCGCCGTTGCCGATCGCGGCGCTGATCGCGGTCGGGGTGGCCAGGCCCACCGCGCATGGGCACGCGACCAAAAGCATCGTCATCGCGCGCCGGACGTCGCGGGTGATCGCCAAGGTGAGCGCCGAGACGATGAACGACGTGGGCACGAAGCGGCGGGAAAAGTTCTCGCCGACAGTCTGAATCGGTGCCCGGTCGTGCTGGGCCTCTTCCACGCGGGTGATGATGCGCCCGATGGCGGTTTGACTGCCCACCGCCCGGGCGCGCACTACTAGACGGCCGCGCACCACCACCGAACCGGCATGCACCATGGAGCCGACGATGACGCTGACCGGCAGGGTTTCCCCGGTGATCGCGGACTGGTCGACGACTGCGTCCCCGTCTACGACCTCGCCGTCGACCGGGATCGCCACGTGGTCGTGGATCACCACCTCGTCGCCGATCTGGACGGTGTCGATCGGCACTTGCACCTCGTTACCGTCGGCCATGCGAATCCAGGCCGTGTCCTGGCTGCCGCGCAACAGGTCGGAAATCGCACGCCGGGTACGCCGCAGCGTCAGGTCCTGCAGGTACTCACCGATATTGAGCAGCCACAGCACCGTCAGCGCGACGACGTTTTCGCGCAGCACCAGGCTGGCCACCGTCGCGGCGGACACCAAGGCGTCGGTGCCGGCACGACCGGAGCGGAATGATCGCAGCGCGCCGCGCAGGAACGGGTAGCCGGTGAACACGGTGACGCCGGTAGCGACCAGCCGGCCGGTCGGGCCGAGCAGCGGGGGGCGGGCGAACACGTAGCGGCGCACACCCAGTAACGTCAGCGCCGCACCGCCGACGACCATGCGCAGCACGTCGGCGTTGCGGATCTCCGACGAATGCGGCGCACGGGCCGGAATCAGTTCGGCGGCGGTATGCGCGGCCTCCTTGATCGCTGCCAGCACCGCTGAGCGATCGCAGCGCTTCGGCGAATACCAGACCACGACAGACCCGGTGCGGGGATAGGCGTGCACCACGCGCACCCCATTCTGTTGACCCACCGCCTCCTCGACCGCAACGGCGCGGCGGGAGTTCGATCGCACCCAGGCCACTTCGACCCGCATCCGTCCGGCGGCGTCGGAGACCACGACCAGGTCGGTGTCAACGGCGGTCATCGCGCGCGATCAGTGTTCGTGGTGCTCGACGGCACTGACGGCTGGAGTGGGCGCCTCCTCGCCGACGCGTTCACGGGCTTCGGACATCACGTCGGCCAGCTTGAGCCGTGCTGACTCGGCCGCTTCCTCCGCCCGCCGGGTTCCGCGCAGGCCCCACTCCGCGGCCGTCACCGCCGCTTCGTGAACCGGAGCTTTGGCCCACGCTTTGCGCAGCGCCTCGTAGGCAGTCACCCCGGCCAGCCCGGTGACTACCGTTGTGGCCGCCCTCGCGAATAACCCGTGCACCGCCATTGCTTAACCTTTCTGCCGTTCCGGCTGTTTCAGCCACCTTCGCACGACGCTAACATAGAAATATTGCGATACCAATATGTATTGCCGCGCTATCAACCCCGGATCCGCCCGTCATTCGAGAACGCGGGTGACCTTCTCGGTCTCGATCCTGTGCGGCAACGCCGCCGGGTCGGGATTGGCGATGTGCACCAGCGATGCGCCGGCGGCGAGGACGGCCAGCAGGCCGTCGACCAGATCGTCTGGCGTCGCCCACGACTTGCTCGAGAGAACCCGATCCCTCGGGGTCAAAGCCATTTCCGCAGCCGAGATCTGGCAATCGGCGAGCACCTCCTCGACGGACCGGCCGACCAGCGCCGGGCCCGGATCCGGTTCGCCAACGATCTGGTCGCCGTGTACCCGCACCGCCGTGGCGTAGTCGGTGACCCCGACCGGCAGGTCGGGTGCTGGGCGACCGAATGCATCCAGCGACAGCACCGCCACCTCGCCCGCGCCGGTGGCGTCGGCTTCGTCGAGCCGGGCCGCGGTGCTCAAGGCGATGTCGGCCCGGCCGCCGAATATCACTTCGGCTCCGATCCACCACACGCCGAAGCACACCGCCGCCATCTGCCAGTGCGCCGGCAGCAAAACCGCGACCCGGCTGGCCGGCCCGGCGGCGAGCTCCTCGCGCAGCAGATTGCCGGTTTTGGCGGCCCAGTTGGCCAGAGTTACCGCCGACAGCTCGATGCGCTCGCCGGTGGCGTCGTCGTAATAGGTGATGCGCGGTCCGACCGGGTCGGTGCGCAACATCGGCTCAAGAATCGCGTCGCTGAGGTTGGTCACGTCAGTTGACGCATTCGGGCCGATCGGAGCCGGCGGTAAGAATCGGCGACGGTGGAGGAGCGGTGTTGTCGCCGGATGCCGCTGCTGCGGAATGCGAGGCGTCGGCAGGCGTCGCCGAGGCGACGCCGTCGAGGCCGGCGCCGGGGCCGGTGTAGTCGTTGGCCAGCACCACCCGCACCGATCCCGGCGGTACCGAGGGATCAGCGACCACGGGCAGTCCGCCGAGCTCTTTGGAGACCTGCTGCGCGCCCAAATCGTCGGCTTTGGCGGCCCGAACCTGGCTGGCTTTTACGTGCGCGGCTTCGTTGTTGGCGACGGTGCCCGCGCTAAATCCTTTGGCTGCCAAGGCTTGTGACACCGCGGCGGCCAGACCGTTGATGTCGGTGTCGTTGAGCACGTCGGTCTTGGTCTTGGCTGGGCTGTAGGCCAGCTCCTCGGTCTTGCCCTGGTCCTGGTTGTGCAGCAGGCCGGCCACCCATTCCTGCACCTGGTGAGCATCCACCCGCACCACGCTTTGCATGCCGTCGTCGCTCCATCCGGCTTCGTCGAGCACCGGGATGGTGGCGAAGGCGACGTTGCCGGCGGCCAGCTTCTGCAGCTGCTTGACGAAATCCATGATGTCCCAGCCGGAAGATAGCACCACCGAACGCTGGATCGCGCCCTGCAGCCGGTTCAGCGTCGCAGGACTCGACAGCGTCTTGCCGGAGAGCACACGATGTGCCAGGTCGGCCATCACCACCTGCTGGCGCACCACCCGGTCCAGGTCGCCGCGGGGCAGGTCGTGACGCTGGCGGACGAAGCTCAGCGCCTGCGGGCCGTTGAGCTTTTGCCAGCCGGCCGGAAAGTCGGCACCTGAAAGAGGTTCGTAGACAGGCTCTTTCAGGCACACCTCGACGCCGCCCAGAGCATCGGTGATCAACGCGAAACCGAGCAGACCGATTTCCGCGTAGTGGTCGACGGTGACGCCGGTGAGATCGGCGACGGTCTTGATCAGGGCTTCGCGGCCGGCCTCGGTGCCGCGTGCTTCGGCCTCGTTCTCAGGAATTCCGGATTCGACCAGGCTCACCCGCTTCTCTTCCCTGACCTGGCCGTAGACGCCGTTGATCTTGGTCTTGCCCAGGCCCGGTGCCGAGACGTAGGAGTCGCGTGGAATCGAGATCGCGGTGGCCGATTTCCCGTTGTTGGGCACCCGGACCAGGATGATGGTGTCGGTGTTGGTGGCGGTCTCGTCGCCGGCGCGCAACGTCGCCAACTCCTGGGCGGGGAGCGGGTTGCCGTGCGCGTCCGTGCGGCTGTCCATGCCGACCAGCAAGATGTCGATCGCGCCGTCGTCACCGCCCTGGCCAAGGGACGGGGCAAACATGTGGTAGATGCCGTCTTCGAATGATCGGACTTTGCTCCATGCCACGCCGGTTCCGAGAACGACGGCGACGGCCGCCGCTGTCGCAACAGCGCGGATCACACGTTGCGCAGGCATCACTTTAGGCTACTTAAGTAACAGCCGTATTCGGGGTAGGCCGTGATCGGCGTGCCAGACTCGGGAGGGTGACGAGCAGGATTGTGATCACCGGCGCCGGCGGGCAGGTAGGCAGCTTTCTAGCGGCCGAGGCCACCCGCCAAGGACGCGACGTGCTGGCGCTGACGTCATCGCAATGGGACATCACCGACCCCGATACCGCGGACCGGATCGTCGAGAACGACGATGTGGTGGTCAACTGCGCGGCCTACACCAACGTCGACGGGGCCGAGACCAACCAGGCGACCGCGCACGCGGTCAACGTGACCGGCCCCCAGTACATCGCGCGGGCGTGTGCCCGCGTCGGTGCGGCCATGATTCACCTCTCGACCGACTACGTGTTCAGCGGCGACTTCGGCGGGTCGGCGCCTCGCCCGTATGAGCCCGACGATGAGACCGGGCCGCTCAGTGTGTATGGGCATACCAAGCTCGCCGGCGAACTTGCCGTGCGGGCGGCGCTGCCGCATGCCACCGTCGTGCGCACCGCCTGGGTCTACACCGGCGGAACCGGTAAGGATTTCGTCGCCGCTATGCGTCGGCTGGCTGCGGGCGACGCCATCGTGGAGGTGGTCGACGACCAGACGGGATCGCCCACCTATGTCCCCGACCTGTGCGCGGCATTGCTGGAGATAGCCGACGGGCGGGCGCACGCGCCGGTGTTGCATGCCGCCAACGAGGGCGCGGTGACCCGTTATAAGCTCGCGCGCGCGGTGTTCGAAGAGCTTGGCACCGATCCGGATCGGGTACGGCCGGTCAGCAGCGACCACGTGCCGCGCCCCGCGCGGCGCCCGCCGTACTCCGCGCTGTCCAACCGGTTATCCGTGCAGGCCGGACTGTCACCGCTGCGGGGATGGCGCGACGCGCTGGCCGCGGCATTGAGCGCGCGACCGTTACCCTCTATCCGTGACTGACGTGCTGCCGGTCGTGACGGTGACCTATTCCCCCGGCCCGCATCTGGAGCGTTTCCTGGCGTCGCTGTCGCTGGCCACCGACCGGCCGGTGAGCGTGCTGATGGCCGACAACGGCTCCACCGACGGAGCACCTCAAGCCGCCGTCGAGCGTTATCCCAACGTGCGGCTGCTCGACACCGGCGGCAACCTCGGCTACGGAACCGCAGTGAATCGTGCCATCGCCCACCTCAGCGACGCCGACGAGTGGGTGGTGGTGGCCAACCCAGACGTGCAGTGGGGTCCCGGCAGCATCGACGCGCTGCTGGACGCCGCTGCCCGCTGGCCTCGGGCAGCGACGCTGGGCCCGCTCATCCGTGACCCCGACGGCGGGGTGTACCCGTCGGCGCGTCACCTGCCCAGCCTGGTCCGCGGCGGCATGCACGCCGTCGTCGGCCCGGTCTGGCGCAACAACCCCTGGTCGACGGCCTACCGCCAGGAGCGGCTGGAACCCACCGAGCGGCCGGTGGGCTGGCTCTCGGGGTCGTGTCTGCTGGTGCGCCGCGCGGCGTTCGAGCAGGTCGGCGGTTTCGACGAGCGCTACTTCATGTACTTCGAGGACGTCGACCTCGGCGACCGGCTGCAGAAGGCTGGCTGGCAAAACGTGTACGTGCCGTCAGCGGAAGTGTTGCATCACAAGGGCCACGTCACCGGTAGTGATCCGGCGAGCAGCTTGGCGGCCCATCACAGAAGCACCTATATATTTCTTGCCGATCGGCATCCCGGTTGGTGGCGGGCTCCGCTGCGATGGCTGATGCGGGCCGGATTGGCGGCACGCGAACGTCTGATGGTGCGCAGCTCGCGGCACAAACTTTCGGAAGGGCGGCGGGCACGGTGACACACCCCGAAGTCGATGCGGTGGTTCTGGTGGGCGGCAAGGGCACCCGGCTGCGTCCGCTGACGCTGTCGGCGCCCAAGCCGATGCTGCCGATCGCCGGATTGCCGTTGTTGACTCACCTGCTGTCGCGGATCGCTGCGGCCGGCATCGAGCACGTCATCTTGGGCACCTCGTATCAGCCGGCGGTGTTCGAAGCGGAGTTCGGCGACGGGTCCAAGCTTGGCCTGCAAATCGACTACGTGCCCGAGGAACGCCCGTTGGGCACGGGCGGGGCCATCGCCAACGTCGCCTCACGCCTGCGGCACGACACCGTGATGGTGTTCAACGGTGATGTGCTCTCCGGTGCCGACCTGCACCAGGTGCTCGACTATCACCGTGCTAATCAGGCTGATGTGACCCTGCATCTGGTGCGGGTCTCCGACCCGCGGGCGTTCGGCTGTGTGCCGACCGAAAACCGCCTCGTGACAGCGTTTTTGGAGAAGACACAGGATCCGCCGACCGACCAGATCAACGCGGGCTGCTACGTCTTCTCGCGGGAGATCATCGACCGGATTCCGTTACGTCGACGCCAGCTATTGGCGTGACATGGGCACGCCGGAAGATTTCGTCCGCGGCTCAGCGGATTTGGTGCGCGGCATCGCTGCGTCGCCGGCGCTGCATGGGCACCGCGGCGAGTCGTTGGTGCACGACGGCGCTGCGGTATCGCCGGGAGCGGTGTTGATCGGCGGCACCGTCGTCGGGCGGGGCGCAGAGATCGGCCCCGGCGCGCGGTTGGACGGCGCGGTGATTTTCGACGGTGTGCGGGTCGAGGCGGGCAGTGTGATCGAGCGGTCGATCATCGGTTTCGGCGCCCGCATCGGGCCGCGGGCGCTGATCCGTGACGGGGTGATCGGTGACGGCGCCGACATCGGCGCGCGCTGTGAACTATTGCGCGGCGCGCGGGTGTGGCCCGGGGTGTTCATTCCCGACGGCGGAATCCGCTACTCGAGCGACGTGTAGGTCTTTGGTTGCCGAGCGGCCAGTTATGTTACGCCCCAGCGCATTTCGCGTGTCATAGCCGGCCACTGGACGTCCGGCCGACCAAGTACGCCAGCGCATAATCGGCGTTTTCGGGTAGGGCGCTGGCGGGCCACCACCGCAGGTCGACCGACTCGTGGCTGATCGCGATCTGCGCGCCGACGGGCGCGTAGGCGACGAATTGCAGATCCAGGTGACGGGTCGGCACCCCGAGCGAGCACGTGACCGGCTGGACGTGGACGGCCACCAGCTCGGGATGGATGCTTAAGCCGTCGATACCGGATTCTTCGGTGGCTTCCCGCAGCGCTGCGGCAACGATGTCGTCGTCGCCGTCGTCGCAGTGTCCGCCGAGCTGCACCCAGCGGCCGAGCCGCGGATGCAGGGTGAGCAGCACCTGCGTGCCGGTGTCATCGAGCACCAGCGTTGACGCGGTGACGTGACCGGGCAGGCAGTCGCGGTGGCAGGCGTCGACTCGGGCGTGCACGAAGGCCAGCACCGCGTGTCGCAGCGACTCCTGCTCCGGGTTCGGTGCTTTCCAGTCCGTCAGGAGTGCGATCGCGGAATCGCGGACGCTCACTTTCGCACCAGCAACCCGTCCAGCGGTGCCGGGGGCCGGGGTTGTATCGGTTCGTGCGGGTAGCCGATCGCGATGGCGCCCAATGGTTCCCAGTCGTTCGGCAGCTCCAGCTCGTCGCGGACGATATCGGCGGCGAAGATCGTTGAGCCGATCCAGCAGCTGCCCACCCCGCGCACCGCGAGCGCGACCAGCAGCGCCTGCACGGCCGCGCCGACCGCAACGGTGAACATGGTGTGCTCGGCCGCGGTGCGGGCGGCGTCGGGGTAGCTGTGCGCGCCGTCTGGTACCAGCATCGGGATGACGACGTCGGGGGCGTCGTAGAGGATTTGGCCGCGCGCCACCCGTCGCTCGACCGCGTCGGAGGGCTTGCCGTCACCGAGCAGGTCGGTCCGCCACTTTTCGCGCATACGGTCCAGCAGCCGAGTGCGAAGGTCTGGCGTCTGCAGCCACACGAACCGCACCGGCCGGGTGTGGTGGGGGGCCGGCGCGGTCAACGCTTCGCCGACGGCGGCTTCGATCAGATGCGCGGATACCGGTTGCCGGCTGAACTGCCGCACGGAGCGACGCAGCAGCTGGGCCTGCTGGCGGCCCAGTTCGACGGCTTCGGCCGTGCCCAGCCAGAACAGGTCTTCTGTGCCCGCGCGGATCAGTTGTCGCGCCGTTGAGCCGTCATCGGTTATCGACAGCCCGCGCACCACTGCCACTGGTATCGCGGTGAGCTTTCCCTTGACCAGATCGGCGGCTGCGGCGACTTCGTCGGCGACGGCGACTTCGGTGACCACCAATTCGTTGCCGTGCGGGTCGACGGCGCCGGCGTAACTGTGCAGCACGGCCAAGCCGGCGGCGCCGACGGCGGCATCAGTCTGGCCGTTGCGCCACGCGCGGCCCATGGTGTCGGTGATCACCACCGCGACCGTGACGCCGAGCCGGTCGCGCAGCCCGGCGCGCAAGGCAGCGGCACTGGCGTCGGGGTCGATAGGCAGCAGGGCCAGCTCGGCCGCAGCGACGTTCGAGCCGTCCACTCCGGCCGCGGCCTGCACCAGCCCGAGCCGGTTCTCGGTGATCAGGGTGCGACCCTTGCGAGCCAGCACACGAACCGCTTCTTCGTCGATCAGCTTGCGGCGCAGCTCGTCTCGCGCTTCGACATCCTCCGGGGCGGCTACGATGCGGCCCTCGCATTTGGACACCACCTTGCTGGTGACCACCACCACGTCGCCGTCGCGCAGCCAGGGCGCGGCATCGGCGATGGCGGCGGCCAAGTCGTCACCGGGCCGGAATTCGGGAAGCCCGGTGACGGGCATGATCTCGACGGTCGACGCGGTGCCGTGATCCGCCGTCACGTTGCTCATGCTGACACGCCTGCGAGGTCCAGCCCGGCGCTCACCATGTCGGCCGTCGCTTTGGGGTCGGTCATCAGCAGCGGTATGGATCGCACCGCGACGCCGTCGATTTCGGCGTGGTCACCCTCGTGGACCAGCCAGTAGTCGAGGATTCCGGTCGCCCGGCGCGCCCCGTAGTGCTGGCCCACCGCCTCGGCTGTGCATTTGACGCCGATCACCGTGAGGCATTCGTAGGCCATGCCGCGCAATGGTTTTCCGTCGATGATGGGCGAGTAGCCGACCACCGGAGCGGTCGTCGAGCGCAGCGCTGCCCGGATGCCGGGGATGGCCAGGATAGCGCCGATACTCACCACCGGATTTGACGGGGCCAGCATGACGATATCGGCGTCGGCGATCGCGTCCACGACTTCTGTTGCGGCGCTGGCCTTCTCAGCACCGATGAATGCGAAGCCGTGAGTCGGCACCTGGGCACGGTGGCGCACCCACCATTCTTGAAAGTGGATTGCCCGTTGACGATTCTCGGCGGGGTCCGTTATGACGACGTGGGTTTCGCAGCGGTCGTCGCTGACAGGGAGTAAGCGTGCGCCGGGGTGCCAACGGTCGCACAGCGCCGCTGTCACTTGCGACAGCGGATAGCCGGCGCGCAGCATCTGGCTGCGCACCAAGTGGGTGGCCAGATCGCGGTCGCCGAGTTGAAACCAGTCTGGCTGCAGACCGTAGTGCGCCAGTTCCTCTGTGGCGTGCCACGTTTCGTCGCGGCGACCCCAGCCGCGCTGCGGGTCGACGCCGCCGCCCAGGGTGTACATACAGGTGTCGAGGTCTGGACAGACGCGGACCCCGTGGATCCAGGCGTCGTCGCCGATGTTGACCACGGCGGTGAGCTCATGCTCGGCGCTCTGGCCGTGGTCGCCAGCGAACTGGCCGAGGCCGAGCAAATGCTGCACCCCGAGCAGGAAGCGGGCGCCGCCGACCCCGCCGACCAGAACCGTCACCTTCACATCGCACGACAGTACGCTCGGCGACGATGCGATCCGCGCACCGGACCGGGCAGGAGC
>NZ_CAXUCH010000046.1:24515-25265 GCF_964249325.1 uncultured Mycobacterium sp.
GGTTCTGGGGGAGCGGAGGGGCGGCTCACACGACACGCCGCGGCCGCAATCGACACAATGCCGCTGAAATTTGGTCACGACATGATATGGAATTTCGTTTCAGCGCTTGACCACCGCAAGTAACCCGTGTGTAATCACATCAGTGTCATTTCCCGGTTGGCCGGCCGGTTGCGGTGTCGCAGACCGAGATTCGATCACTTGTTCGAAATATAGGCCGCACAACACAGCACAACAGTGGCGACATTCACCATCAACGAATCCGGTGAGGAGGCGGACATGTCCTATGAGCACCTTCGGGGCGTAGTGGGAGGGACACCGCACACCAATGCCGTCTCGGCGACGACGGGGGCAGCGTCGCGGCCCCACTTGAGCTTGGTTTCCGATGCGGCCGAAGTATTTCCGCTGGAGCCGGTGAGCCGCGATCAATGGCAGGACCGCGCATTGTGCGCGCAAACCGACCCCGAGGCGTTCTTCCCGGAAAAGGATGGCTCCACTCGCGAGGCCAAGAAGATTTGCCTGGGCTGCGAGGTGCGCGCCGAGTGCCTGGAGTACGCCCTGGCTCACGACGAGCGCTTCGGGATCTGGGGCGGTCTCTCCGAGCGGGAGCGCCGTCGCCTCAAGCGCGGCATCATCTAGCGGCTCGGGCTAGCCGCGACGGCTAGCCGTCGGGGGCTAGTTGGCGGGCGACCCGCTGCGCCCGGCTACGCCGCGCTTACGATCGCCCCAGCTAGTCGGCGGGCGACCCGCTGC
>NZ_CAXUCH010000047.1:0-7138 GCF_964249325.1 uncultured Mycobacterium sp.
GTGTAGGAGTGGTCGTCGCCGTCATGGTCGGCGTCTTGGTCACCGTCACGGTGGACGGCGGCTGCTGCAACCTGCTGCGCGGCACCCACGTGTAGTTCGGGTCGGGCACGAAGCCCGGCGGCACCACCTGCGTGGCGGGCACCTGGGCGGGCGGTTTCGACGGCTCGTACGTGTCGTGAAGCCACCACACCGCCAAAAAAAGAAGGATCAAAGCCACCGTGGACGTGCGCACGTGACCGCCGAACAGGTAGCCAGGCCGGCCCCGCTGCGCCTCGCCGCCGGCGCGCCTGAAGGCGTTCATCGTGAAGTTCCAAGCTCTCGGCACCGCTGACTTCACCGCCTCTGCACCGCCCCCTGCGTCTCCTCCTCGGCGCCTTCGGCAGTCGCCGGATGCACGATCGCGCCCACCGTCGGCTGCGTTTCATTGGCAGAAACGATCCCGGCCCGCGCAAGCGCGCGTACTACCAGCACACGTAACTCCCGGCCCGCCTGGAACTGCTTGCCCGGCAACGTCCGAGCCACCAACCGCAAAGTAACGGTGTCTACCTGGATGCTTTCCACCCCCATCACGGTCGGCGCATCCAGCAACAACTCCCCCAGCACCGCATCCTCGCGGGCGTGTTCGCACTCCTGCCGCAGGACCTCGTTGACTTCGCTGAGGTCGGCGCTCGTGGGCACCGGGATGTCGACGACGGCGCGCGCCCAGTCCTTGGACAGGTTGACCGACTTGACGATCTGGCCGTTCGGCACGGTGAACACCTCGCCGTCAGGTGAGCGCAGCTTGGTCACCCGCAGTGTGACGTTCTCCACTGTGCCGCTGGCGTCGGTCGATGACCCGACGATGGTGAGCTCAACGAGATCGCCGAACCCGTACTGCTTTTCGGCAATGATGAAAAACCCGGACAGCAGATCTTTGACGAGCTGCTGGGCACCGAAGCCCAGCGCAGCGCCCAGTACGGTTGCCGGAGCCACCAGTCCGCGCACTGAAAGCTGCAAAACATCGGCGATCTGGACCGCGACGGCCACCGCGATCAGCACGATCGCCACCCACGAAATTACCGCCGCCACCGCCTGCCGGTGTTTGGTCGCTTCTGAACGCACCAGCGCGTCACTCTCGGTGAAACCCACGTCGAGACGCTCGGTCACCTTTTGCGCCGCCCAGTTGACGAACCGGGCCGCCAGCACCGCGCCGATCAGCAGCAGGACGATACGCAGACCCTTGTCGAGGATCCAGTCACGGATGTCGCCGCGCCACAAGTCATACCAGGGTTGGGCCACGTAGGTTCCGGTCACCGCCAAAATGGTGGTATCAGTCATCGCCTCGTCTGTTGCGCCACCGGATCCCCGCTTCCAGGAATCCGTCGATGTCCCCGTCCAGCACGGCCGCGGGGTTGCCGACCTCGTATTCGGTGCGCAAGTCCTTGACCATCTGGTACGGATGCAGAACGTAGGACCGCATCTGGTTACCCCAGGAACTGCCGCCGTCACCCTTCAGCGCATCAAGCTCAGCACGCTCTTCTAAGCGCTTGCGCTCCAACAACTTTGCCTGAAGCACTCGCAACGCCGACATTTTGTTCTGCAGCTGCGATTTCTCGTTCTGGCAAGTCACGACGATACCGGTCGGCACGTGGGTAAGTCGAACGGCCGAGTCAGTGGTGTTAACCGACTGGCCGCCGGGACCGCTGGAGCGGTACACATCGACGCGGATATCGCCTTCTGGAATGTCGATGTGATCGGTGGTCTCCACCACAGGGAGTACCTCGACCTCGGCGAACGACGTCTGCCGGCGGTGCTGGTTGTCGAACGGGCTGAGCCGCACTAGCCGGTGGGTGCCCTGTTCGACCGACAACGTGCCGTACGCGTACGGCGCGTGCACGGCAAAGGTCGCGCTTTTGATCCCGGCCTCTTCGGCGTAGGACGTGTCGAATACCTCGACCGGATAGTTGTGTTGCTCGGCCCAGCGGATGTACATCCGCATCAGCATCTCGGCCCAGTCGGCGGCGTCGACCCCGCCGGCGCCGGAGCGGATGGTGACCAGCGCCTCACGCTCGTCGTATTCGCCGGACAACAGGGTCCGAACTTCCATGGCTTCGATGTCGGCGCGCAGCGCCTTGAGCTCGGCGTCGGCTTCGGCGAGGGTCTCGGCCGCGGCACCGTCTTCTTCGGCGGCCAGTTCGTAGAGCACCGGCAGGTCGTCAAGCCGGCGGCGGAGCTCTTCAACGCGCCGCAGTTCCCCCTGAGCGTGCGATAACTCGCTGGTCACCTGCTGCGCGCGGGTCTGGTCGTCCCACAATTTGGGATCGGAGGCTTCATGTTCGAGCTTCTCGATCCGACCGCGTAGACCGTCGACATCGAGCACCCGCTCCACCGTGGTCAGCGTGGAGTCGAGCGCGGCGATGTCGGTTTGCCGGCCAGCAGCCACCGGGGCTCCTGTAACCTTGCCGCCGGCTACGTTGCGGTCCCGCAGGGCGGGCCCTTGTAGGACCCGGGCCATCGAAACCAGCCAGCCATGCGACAAGCGGGCCTACGCACGGGTAGCCGTTTAGCATCGGGCTGTATGCGCCCCTACCACGTCGCGATAATCGGCTCCGGTCCGTCGGGATTCTTTGCCGCGGCATCTCTGCTGAAAGCCGCAGAGTCCTCAGACGACATCAACGTAGCCGTCGACATGCTCGAAATGTTGCCTACACCGTGGGGTCTGGTGCGCTCGGGCGTCGCGCCCGACCACCCGAAGATCAAGTCGATCAGCAAACAGTTCGAGAAGACGGCCGAAGACCCGCGGTTTCGTTTTTTCGGCAATGTCGTGGTCGGGGAGCACATCCAGGCCGCCGAACTCGCCGAGCGCTACGACGCGGTGATCTATGCCGTCGGCGCGCAATCCGATCGAGCGTTGAACATCCCCGGTGAACACCTCCCCGGCAGCATCGCCGCCGTCGACTTCGTCGGCTGGTACAACGCCCATCCCTATTTTTTTTATTTTTCTGCTTACATGTAGTGCTTCAGTGTTTTAGTCGTCGGCAACGGCAATGTCGCACTGGACGTCGCGCGCATTCTGGTGACCGATCCCGACGTGCTCGCCCTGACCGATATCGCCGATCACGCGTTGGAGTCCCTGCGCCCATGCGGTGTTGAAGAGGTCATCATCATCGGCCGGCGCGGCCCGCTGCAGACGGCGTTCACCACGCTGGAGTTGCGGGAGCTGGGCGACCTCGAGGGTGTCGACGTGGTCGTCGATCCGGCGCAGCTGGAAGGGATCAGCGACGACGACGCGGCCGCGGTGGGCAAGACCGCCAAACAGAACCTTAAGGTGCTGCGCGACTACGCCGCGCGCCCACATCGCCCCGGGCATCGCCGCATCGTCTTGCGGTTCTTCACCTCTCCTATCGAAATCAAAGGTGACGGCAGGGTCGAACGGATTGTGCTCGGCCGCAACGAGCTGGTCACCGACGACAGCGGTCGGGTGGTGGCCAAGGACACCGGCGCCCGCGAGGAATTGCCTGTCCAGTTGGTGGTCCGGTCGGTCGGCTATCGCGGTGTACCCACGCCCGGGCTACCGTTCGACGAGCGCAGCGGAACCATCCCGAATACCAACGGCCGGGTGGAAGGCAGCCGCAACGAGTACGTCGTCGGCTGGATCAAGCGCGGGCCAACCGGGGTGATCGGCACCAACAAGAAGGACTCCCAAGACACCGTCGACACCTTGCTCGCCGACCTTGCCGCGGCCCGAGAATCAGGAACGTCCGCTTTCGCGGACTTCCCCGAGGACCATGCCGACAAGCTCGCCGACTGGCTGATGTCACGGCAGCCGAAGCTGATCACCGCCACGCACTGGCAGGCCATCGACCAACACGAGCGCTCAGCCGGCGAACCGCACGGGCGCCCGCGGGTCAAACTGTCGAGCCTCGACGAGCTGTTGCGGATAGCGCACGGCTGACCTTCCGGTCAGCCGGCTGTGCCGACCTTCCGGAGCATTAGCATCCGCGGGTGCGTGCTACCCCTAGGACCGTGGACTACTGGCGCAGATCAGTGTTACGTACTGAGCAACGACCATCGGCAGCTTCGGCGGAACCCACCGGTATCCGCCAGGCGGTACGGACCCTCAACCCGGGTTATTTCGCGCTGGTGATGGCCACCGGCATCGTGTCGATCGCGATGTATTACCACCGCACCTATTCGGCCTCCGTTGCGCTGCTGTGGCTGACCGGCCTTGCTTACGTTCTCCTCGTGGTGCTCAGCGGCGCGCGAATCATCCTCTACGGCAAAGACGTTGCCCAGGATTTGGTCAATCCCGGCCGGGCTTTCGGGCTCTTCACTTTCGTCGCTGCCACCGACGTGCTCGGTACCCGGCTCGCCGTCGACGCCCACTACCGGCTCGCCTTCGCGCTGTTGGTCGTCGGCTGGCTCAGCTGGCTGGTGCTGGGCTACCTGGTGCCCTGGACCGCGGTGTTACGGCATCGTCACCAGCCCGTGCTTCAGACCGCGAACGGAACCTGGTTCATCTTCGTCGTCGCCAGTCAGTCCCTCGCCGTGCTCGCCGCCGTGGTGGAACCCGCACTCGGAAACGAACGCCGGGAACTGGCCCTGCTGGCAGTGTTCTCCTGGTCGGTCGGCGTGTTCCTGTACGGCGGTACCGGTGTCTTGGTCACCGCCCGCATGCTGCTCTACCCGCTGCGGCCAGAAGACCTCAACCCGCAGTACTGGGTATCGATGGGCGCCACCGCGATCACCGTGCTGGCCGGTGCGCGCATCGTCGAGATGGCCAACGCGCCGATGGTCGCTGCTACCCGGGGCCTGATCGCGGGAACCTCGGTTATCTTCTGGGCCTTTGGCACCTGGTTACTGCCGCCGCTGGTTGCCGCCGGCATTTGGAAGCACATCATCCACCGCATCCCGCTGCGCTACGAAGCAGGACTGAGGAGTGTGGTGTTCCCGCTGAGCATGTACGGGGTCGGCGGGCACTACCTCGGGCGGGCCGACCATTTACCACTCGTCAAGTACATCAGCGACGTCGAGAGCTGGATCGCCTTGGCGGCGTGGGCGATCACGTTCGTGGCGATGGTGCACCACCAGGTGACCACCGTGGGCGGAGCGGCCCGCATCCGCGCTAAACAGAGGGTTGCTCAGGCGGGGCGAAAGCCCACTTGTCCGGATTCCTCTGTGAGTACACCACCGGCAGCAGTTGACCCATCGTCGGCCATTGATCGACGTTGACGGCCATCCGCTGATAAACCGTGTGCTCGTTGACTGTCGGCCCGTTGATGACTCCGGTGATCGTGACGTACTGCTCACCGGTCGCATCGGGTCGCGGGCTGACGCCGGTGACCAGCAGCGTGCCGGTTACCGCGTCCGGGCCGGGGCCGCGTCGCATGAACCGCGGGGCCAGCAACACCGCCAACGTCGCAATCAGCAGGAGCAGCGCACCGATTTCCCAGCCCACCTGGCCATGGTAGGACTGCTGGCGTGAAGCGCACCGACGACGATCTGGCGGTGGCGTTGACGCTTGCCGACCGAGCGGACACGGTGACGCTGGCCCGATTCGGCGCGTTGGACCTGCAGGTGGACACCAAACCGGATCTGACGCCGGTCACTGACGTCGATCGCGCGGTCGAATCCGAGTTACGAGAAGCGCTGCAACGCGAGCGGCCTGACGACAGCGTTTTAGGCGAAGAGTTCGGCGGCGCAACGGCTTTCAGCGGTCGGCAGTGGATCATCGACCCGATCGACGGCACCAAGAACTTCGTGCGCGGCGTGCCGGTGTGGGCGACCTTGATCGCTTTGCTCGACGACGGGGTGCCGTCGGTCGGAGTGGTCAGCGCGCCGGCGCTGCGGCGACGGTGGTGGGCAGCTCGGGGCGCTGGCGCTTTCGCTGCCGCCGACGGCTCGCCGTCACGCCGGCTGTCGGTGTCCTCGGTGGCGGAGTTGGGGTCGGCGAGCCTATCGTTCTCCAGCCTGTCGGGATGGGCGCAGCTGGGCTTACGGGAACGTTTCCTCGCGCTGACCGACGCGGTGTGGCGAGTGCGCGCTTATGGCGACTTCTGGTCCTATTGCCTGGTGGCCGAGGGCGCCGTCGACGTCGCCGCCGAACCGGAGGTGTCGGTGTGGGACCTGGCGCCGCTGGACATTCTCGTGCGCGAAGCGGGCGGCGCGTTCACCAGTCTCGACGGTAGCGCCGGTCCGCACGGCGGTAGCGCGGTGGCGACCAACGGCTTACTGCATGATGAGGTACTGAACCGACTGCGCGCGTAATCTGGCGGGCGAGCACGCCATGAGTGACCCGTTCACGATCGCGACGAAACACTGGCACCGCCTCGACGACGGCCGGATTCAGTGCGACGTATGCCCTCGCGCCTGCAAGCTGCACGAGGGCCAACGGGGACTGTGTTTCGTCCGCGCCCGCATCGACGACCAGATCATGCTCACCAGCTACGGGCGCTCCAGCGGATTCTGCGTCGATCCGGTGGAGAAGAAGCCGCTCAACCACTTCCTGCCCGGTTCGGCGGTGCTCTCGTTCGGAACAGCGGGTTGCAACCTCGCTTGCAAGTTCTGCCAGAACTGGGACATCTCCAAGTCTCGCGAAGTCGACACCCTTGCCAGCCGGGCCAGGCCGGACGACATCGCTCGGGTTGCTGCCGAATTGGGTTGCCGTAGTGTGGCTTTCACCTACAATGACCCGACGATCTTTTGGGAGTACGCCGCTGATGTCGCCGATGCCTGCCATCAGCGTGGCATCAAAGCGGTTTCAGTGACGGCCGGTTACATGAGTCCGGCGCCTCGGGCGGAGTTCTATCGGCACATCGATGCCGCCAACGTGGATCTGAAAGCGTTCACCGAGGACTTCTACCGCAAGGTCTGCGTCGGGCATCTCGACGACGTGCTCGACACCTTGGTGTACCTGCGCCGGGAAACCGATGTGTGGTTCGAGATCACCACCCTGCTCATTCCCGGACGCAACGACAGTGACGGCGAAATCGCCGCGGAGTGTGAGTGGATCCGCGAAAACCTCGGCACCGACGTGCCGCTGCATTTCACCGCATTCCACCCCGACTACAAGATGCCCGACACACCGCCGACCCCGCCCGCTACCCTGACCCGGGCCCGCCGCATCGCACTCAACGAGGGCTTGCGGTTCGTCTACACC
>NZ_CAXUCH010000047.1:7148-25204 GCF_964249325.1 uncultured Mycobacterium sp.
GTCTACACCGGCAACGTGCACGACACCGAGGGCGGCACCACATGGTGTCCCGCCTGCGGTGCGGCGGTCGTGGTTCGCGACTGGTATGCGACGCGGCATTACGCACTGACCGATGAGGGGTGCTGCCGGGCGTGCGGCTATCGGTTACCCGGCGTTTTTGACGGGCCGGCCGAGGGTTGGGGCCCGCGACGGCTACCTATCTGGGCGGACCTCTCGCAGGTGTGAAGTAGTTAACAGACCTCGCTATCTTACTCTGGAGTAAGATAGAGTCATCGCAACGCCCCAACGACCGAGGCTGCTGACATGACCAACACCATTGCCACGAACGGACGCCCCAAGCGGTCCGGCCGCAAAACCGCCGTCGGGGAACACAAGCACAAGCGCACCGGTATCGACATCGCGCTGGGATTGCTTACCCCGATCGTGGGCCAGGATTTTCTGGACAAATATCACCTCCGTGATCCCCTCAACCGGAGTTTGCGGTACGGGGTCAAGACCGGCTTTTCGGTTGCGGGTGCCACCAGCCGTCAGTTCAAGCGGGTCCAAGGCCTTCGCGGTGGGCCGACTCGCCTGAAGGCCAGCGGCAAGGACTATTTCGACCTGACTCCCGACGACGACCAGAAGATGATCGTCGAAACCGTCGATCAGTTCGCTCAGGAGATTCTCCGCCCGGCCGCGCCCGACGCCGACGAGGCCGCGAAGTATCCGCCGGACTTGATCGCGAAAGCAGCCGAGCTCGGTGTCACCGCAGTCAACGTTCCCGAAGATTTCGAGGGGATCGCCGCGCACCGCTCCAGCGTCACCAACGTCCTGGTAGCTGAGGCACTGGCCTACGGCGACATGGGGCTCGCGCTCCCGATCCTGGCGCCCGGCGGTGTGGCTTCGGCACTCACCCATTGGGGTAGCGCCGATCAGCAGGCCACCTATCTCAAGGAATTCGCCGGCGAGAATGTGCCGCAAGCCTGCGTCACGATCGCCGAACCGCAGCCGTTGTTCGACCCGACCAATCTGAAGACCACCGCCACGCGCACCCCGAGCGGCTACCGACTGAACGGGGTGAAGTCGTTGGTTCCGGCGGCCGCCGATGCAGAGCTGTTCATCGTCGGGGCGCAACTCGACGGCAAGCCGGCCCTGTTCATCGTCGAGTCGTCCAGCAACGGGCTGACCGTCAAGGCCGATCCGAGCATGGGGATTCGCGCGGCGGCTTTGGGTCAGGTTGAGCTCGATCATGTGTCGGTGCCGCTGAGCGCCCGGCTGGGCGAGGATGACGCCACCGACGACGACTACTCCGAGGCGATCGCGCTGTCCCGGCTGGGCTGGGCGGCACTGGCGGTAGGCACCTCGCGCGCGGTGCTCGACTACGTCGTCCCCTACGTCAAGGAACGCGAAGCCTTCGGGGAGCCCATCGCCCGTCGGCAATCCGTAGCGTTCATGTGCGCCAACATCGCCATCGAACTCGACGGCCTGCGGATGATCACCTGGCGGGGTGCTGCCCGCGCCGAGCAGGGCTTGCCGTTCACCCGCGAAGCGGCACTGGGCAAGCGGCTGGGCGCCGACAAAGGCATGCAGATCGGCCTCGACGGCGTACAGCTGCTCGGCGGCCACGGCTACACCAAGGAACACCCCGTCGAGCGCTGGTACCGCGACCTGCGAGCCATCGGCGTCGCCGAGGGCGTCGTCGTCATCTAATTCGCAACCGAAAGACCAATCATGGCAATCAATCTGGAACTTCCTCGCAAGATGCACGCGGTGATCGACAAGGCACATCAGGGTGCCGCCGAAATGATGCGGCCGATCGCCCGCAAATACGACCTGAACGAACACGCCTACCCGGTCGAGCTCGATACGCTGGCCAACCTGTTCATGGGTGCCGCCGAGTCGAACACGTTGGGGCTCACCGGCGCCGAGGCGTTCCGTGAGGGCGCAGGCAAGAAAGAAAACCGCAACGGTCCCAACATGGCAGCGGTGCTGCAAACGATCGAGGCCAGTTGGGGCGACGCCGCGATGATGCTCTCGATGCCCTATCAAGGCCTGGGCAACGCGACGATCTCCGGCCTGGCCACCGACGAGCAGCTGCAACGGTTAGGCAAGGTCTGGGCGGCGATGGCCATTACCGAACCCGGATTCGGCTCAGACTCGGCCGCGGTGTCGACAACCGCTCGACTCGACGGCGACGAATATGTGATCAACGGCGAAAAGATCTATGTCACCTCCGGTTCGCGGGCCACCCACATCGTGGTGTGGGCGACGCTGGACAAGTCGAAAGGTCGCGCAGCGATCAAGCCGTTCATCGTGCCGCGCGAGCATCCGGGTGTCACCGTCGAGCGGCTGGAGAACAAGCTCGGCATCAAGGGCTCCGACACGGCCACCATTCGCTTCGATAATGTCCGCATCCCCAAAGAGAACCTGCTGGGCAGCCCAGCGATCGATACCAGCAAGGGTTTCGGCGGTGTGATGGAGACTTTCGACAACACGCGCCCGATCGTCGCTGCCATGGCCATCGGAATTGCCCGCGCCGCGCTAGAAGAGCTCCGCAAGGTCCTCACCGAGACGGGCGTGGAAATTTCCTACGACAAGCCGTGGCACGCCCAAAGCGCCGCTGCCGCCGAATTCCTGCGGATGGAGGCCGACTGGGAGGCAAGCTATCTGCTGACGCTTCGCTCGGCGTGGCAGGCCGACAACAACATCCCCAACTCCAAAGAGGCGTCGATGGGTAAGGCCAAGGCCGGCCGGGTGGCCAGCGACATCACGCTGAAGGCGGTCGAATTGGCTGGCACCACAGGCTATTCCGAGCAGACGCTGTTCGAGAAGTGGGCGCGTGATTCGAAGATCATGGACATCTTCGAGGGCACCCAGCAGATCCAGCAATTGGTGGTAGCTCGCCGTTTGTTGGGCATGTCATCGTCGGAGCTCAAGTAGCGGCGAGCAGACGCAAAAGCCCCCGGATTTTGTTGAAATCGGGGGCTTTTTGCGTCTTCTCGTGCCAGCGTGCCCTGCGGATCGCATCGTGGCTAACCTCAGCATGCTCAGCAGCCTCTTCAGTCGCTCCGGCGGGGATTGATGCTTTCTCCAACTTGATGTCGTATGTGATATCAAGCCCGACACGAACGCCCCGGACAGCTTGGCGGTGTTCGCGTCGCACGTGTGTGCCGGTTATCCACAGGCCGACAACAACGCGCAGATGTGTCGGCCACCCGGCTTAGCATGCGCTCATGACGAACTGGATCAATACGGTCAGCCGTGACCATGTCGCAGAAGGGGTGCGGGGTCGCTTCACCCAGGCTAACCACGGCAAGCCGAACATGCTGCGCAAGATGGCTCGTGGTGACTGGATCATCTTCTACTCACCGAAGACCGCCTACCCCGACGGGGAGCCGCTTCAGGCCTTCACCGCCATCGGCCGCGTCGCGGACGATGAGCCATATCAGGCGACGATGACGCCTGACTTTCAACCGTGGCGTCGCAATGTCGATTTCCTGGAGTGCACCGAGACGCCGATCCGGCCCCTGCTCGACCAACTCGACTTCATCGAGGACAAGGCTCGGTGGGGCTACAAGTTCCGGTTCGGGGTGTTCAAGATCGATGATCATGACCTGGAGGTCATCCGCTCAGCGATGACCGGGTCATGACTGCGAGGCTAATCAGTCAGTTTCAAACGATTGGCGACCTTGGTAACCCGAGGTCAACCAGAAGACCGCGCGATCCAACGCCGGCAGGATGTCGGTGATGGCGATCTCGCGGGTGGCGAACCGCCCGACCAAGCCATGCACCAGGCTCGACAGCACGGTGTCGAGATCCTCGATGAAGTCGGCGCCCACATCGGCGAGCACCGCCATCGCCGCCAACACCACGGCATCGAAGCCGCGGTGAACCAGAGGATGGCCAACGACACGGTGTACGGGTTGAACGCCTTCGTTCAGACCACCGATCTAGCCCGTGCCCACCGCGTCGCACGCCAGTTGCAAGCCGGATTACGTAGTGACTTCGAAACGGTCAAGATAGCGCCCGATGAACTCTCGGACGCGAATGGGGTGATTTTGCGTCCGCTCGCCCTTGTGTGGCTTCGAAAGGAAAAGTAATGTCACTTTTACTTTCTATGCCGACCTGGGAGCTGTCCATGGAATCCTTTGTCCACTTGCGCAAAGGCCGCACTCCGCGGCGCTTGCACGCCGACCTCGACGGCCTCAAGGACGACGAACTCGGCCGTGGCGGGTTCACGGGCCGCACCGCCAACCTGTACCGCCGCCATGACCCCACCGCCTACCGTGCGGTCGGCCCGTTGCGACGTATCGACGTGCTGACCGGTGAGCTCAAACCCGGCGATGCCACCGACGCCGACGAAGGCCCGCTACTGATGTTCTCCAATGCCGACTGCCGCATTTCATTGTCGCGGCGCAGCGAAGCGATGCCGTTCTATGTCCGCCATGTCGACGGTGATCTGCTGGGCTTTGTACACAACGGCTCCGGGCTGCTCGAAACCGAGTTCGGTCCGCTGCGTTACCGCGAACGCGACTGGGTGTATCTGCCCAAGGCGACGACCTGGCGCCAGCTACCGGAGCGCGAAACAACACTGTTGATGATCGAGGCAACCGACGAGTTCCGCGTCCCGCCGCCCGGCGCGTTGGGGCGACACTTCCCCTTCGACCCAGCGCAAGCCACGATCCCCGAGCCGGCACCGCCGCGGGATGACGGCCGCGACGAGTACGCGGTCCGGCTCGTGCACGAGGGCGGCCCGACAACCCTGTTTTACCAACATAATCCGCTCGACGTCGAAGGCTGGCGCGGCGACAACTTCCCGTTCACTTTCAACATCGCCGACTACAACGTCGTCACCTCCGACAGCGTGCATTTGCCGCCGACCGTGCATTTGTTCATGCAGGCCACCGGTGTTTATGTGATGAACTTTCTGCCCAGACCGGCCGAAGGCGTGCCGGGCACCGAGCGCACCCCGTGGTATCACCGCAACGTCGACTACGACGAGATCGCCTTCTTCCATGGCGGCTCGCTCTACGGCATCCCGATGCCGCCGGGCCTGATTTCTCATGCGCCGCAAGGGGTTCATCACGGCGCACCGGAGAAGGCCAGGGAACGGGCGCGGCGCAAGTTCGACGACTACTCACGCGTCGACTGGCAGGTCATCGCGGTGGACACCCGCAGGAGACTGACTCCGTCCGCCGAGGTGCTGGCCCGCGACCTCGGACAGTACTGATGACCAAACACGACTACGACCGCATCCCGTACCTCGTTGCTTTCCAAAACAATGCGGGTGTCCGCGACATTTACGGCGGCCTGGCCGAGATCACCGTGCTGGAGAGTTATCTGCTCAAGCCGAAAGACAAGCCGTCAGACACTGTCATCGTGTTCATGCACCCAATCGGCGGCGGCGCCTACCTGCCGATGATCAACGCGTTAGGCCGGGCTGGACACCACGTCATCTACTGCAACAGCCGGTTCCGCGGAACCGACTCGGCGCTGCTGATGGAAAAAGTGGTCGAGGACCTCGGCGAGTGCATCAAGGACGCCAAGAAACGGCTGGGCTATCAGAAGGTGGTGCTGGCCGGATGGAGTGGCGGCGGCTCGCTGTCGCTGTTTTATCAACAGCAGGCGCAACATCCCACGTTGGCCTCGAGCCCGTCGGGCGATGGTCCGGATTTGACCCAGCTCGACCTGATTCCCGCCGACGGCATCATGCTGCTGGCGGCTCACATCAGCCGGCACGGCACGCTGACCGAATGGCTGGACGCGTCCATCCTCGACGAGTCCGACCCGACCAACCGCGACTCGGAACTGGACCTCTACCACCCGGACAACCCGAACCAACCGCCGTACTCCGAGGAATTCCTGGCCCGTTACCGGCAGGCCCAGATCGAGCGCAACCGCCGCATCACGGCGTGGGTCAAGAACAAGCTGTCAGACCTCAAGGCTGCCGGACGCCCAGATGACGAATTCTGTTTTGTCGTGCACGGCACCATGGCCGATCCCCGCTGGCTGGATCCGAGCGTCGATCCCAACGAACGCACCCCCGGAACCTGTTACCTGGGCGATCCTCGAGTAGTGAACATGAGCCCGGTCGGGCTGGCCCGCTTTTGCACCCTGCGCAGCTGGCTTTCGCAGTGGAGCTACGACGACGCCCGCGCCGACGGCATCACGTGCGGACGTGACATCGCCGTGCCCGCACTGGTGATCGGCAACCTTGCCGACGACGCCTGCACACCGAGCCACACCCGCCGGCTCTTCGAGGCGATCAGCCATCCGGACAAGGAAATGCACGAAATACCCGGCGCGACACATTATTACGCCGGTCCGGACCAGCGTGACAAGCTGCGCCTGGCCGTCGACATCGTCAGCGACTGGCTGGTTCGCCACGACTTGGGGACGAAATGACACCGCCGGCGACGATGCAGAGCGGTGTGATGAGCAGGAGCGGCGCATGACACCCGCGGGCGCGCTGGACGGCATCCGGGTCCTCGAACTCGGCACGTTGATCGCGGGACCGTTCGCCGGCCGACTGCTCGGTGATATGGGCGCCGAGGTCATCAAGCTGGAACCACCGGGGGCGCCCGACCCCCTGCGCACCTGGGGTCAGGCCGAGCTCGACGGGCACCATTTCTTCTGGACCGTGCACGCCCGCAACAAGAAAGCCGTGACGCTGGACTTGCGCAAAGATCGCGGGCGTGAGCTGTTTCTCGACCTCGTCGAAAAGTCCGACATCGTGGTGGAGAACTTTCGCCCCGGCACTCTGGAGAAGTGGAACCTCGGCTACGAGGTTCTGCGCCAACGTAATCCGGGCATCATCTTGGTGCGGGTCTCCGGCTACGGGCAGACCGGCCCCGAGGCGCACAAGGCCGGCTACGCCTCAGTGGCGGAGGCGGCCAGCGGGCTGCGTCACCTCAATGGATTTCCCGGAGGACCGCCCCCGCGGCTGGCGTTGTCGCTGGGCGACAGCCTGGCCGGGATGTTCGCCGCCCAAGGTGCGTTAGCGGCGCTGTACCGCCGCGGCGTCACCGGCCGCGGTCAGGTTGTCGACGTGGCGCTGACCGAATCGTGTTTGGCTATCCAGGAATCCACCATCCCTGACTACGATGTCGGCGGGGTGGTGCGCGGACCGTCGGGCACCCGGCTGGAGGGTATTGCGCCGTCCAACATCTATCGCTGCGCCGACGGCACCTGGGTAGTGATCGCGGCCAACCAGGACACCGTGTTCGCGCGGCTGTGCCGGGCGATGGGGCGCCCGGAGCTGGCCACCGACGACCGGTTCGCCACCCACGGTGCCCGCGGCCGCAACCAAGACGAACTCGACAAGATCATCGGCGATTGGGCAGGGCAGCGTCAGCCGAAAGAGATCATCGAAACGTTAAGCGCGGCAGGTGTAATCGCTGGACCGATCAACACGGTGGCCGAGGTGGTCGAGGACCCTCAGTTGCGGGCCCGGGGGATGATCGCCGAGCACTTTGACGAGGGGGTCCAACGTACCGTGCTCGGACCCGGTATCGTGCCGGTGCTCTCCGAATCGCCCGGCGGTATCCGCAACGCCGGCCCGGACCGGCCCGGACAACACAACGACGATGTCTACCGGGGCCTGCTCGCCAAGACCGCTGACGAACTCGACCGACTGCGCCGCGAGGGGGTGCTATGACCCAACATGTCACAATCCGGGAAGTCGCGCTGCGGGACGGATTGCAGATCGAGGCACCAATCCCGCTGTCCGCCAAGCTGAGACTGCTGTATGCGATAGCCGTCACTGGGGTGCGCGAGGTGGAGGCATGCGCGTTCGTATCTCCGTCGAAGGTGCCCTCGATGGCCGATGCCGCGGAGTTGGCCGCCGAGCTGCACCGCTTTCCTGGCATCGAGTTCTCCGCATTGGTGGCCAGTCCCAACGGCGCCAGGCGGGCGATGGCAGCCGGATTGACGGCCATCCAATACGTCGCGGCGGCCTCGGACGGGTTCAGTCGCGCCAATGTCGGGCGCAGCAGCGCCGAGGCCACCGCGCAGATCGGCCAGATCGTCGCGATCACTCACGACGCGGGTGCCACCGCAGAAGTCATCATCGCCACCGCGTGGGACTGCCCGTTCGACGGGCCCACTGCGCCGCAGCGCGTGCTCGATATCGCCGCAGCCGCCTGCGAGCAGGGTGTCGACCGGATCTCGATCGCCGACACCATCGGCACCACCACGCCGGGCCGGGTCAGCTCGCTGATCGCGGCGCTACGTCCCCGGATCGGGACCACCCCGCTGGGCGCACATTTCCACAACACTCGCGGCGCAGGGCTGGCCAGCGCCTACGCGGCGCTCGCAGCGGGTGTCACTAGGCTGGACTCGTCGGTCGGGGGCCTGGGCGGCTGCCCGTTCGCGCCAGGCGCCACCGGCAATATCGCCACGGAGGATCTGGTCTACCTGCTCACCGACAGCGGCGTCGAGGTTGACGTCGACCTGCACGCTGCCATGGTCGCCGCCGACGTTGCCAGATCGGTTGTCGGGCACGACCTTCCCGGCGCGCTACTGCATGCCGGGGACCGGAAGCGGCAGTGATGGCCACCGAGGCGCTGAGCTCCAAAGGTCGCCAAACACGCCGGACGATCGAGCATGCGGCACGAAAACTGTTTGCCGAGCGCGGCTTCCATGGAACAACGCTCGCCGACATCACGTCGGCAGCCGGAAAATCTCCGGCGGTGTTCTACCGCTACTTCACCGACAAACAGGACTTGCTGGCAGCGCTGGCCGAATCCTTTCTGCACGACGTCTTGACTCCCGCACGGCTCTGGGTGCGCCTTCCCGACTCCCCGAAAGACAACGACTTTTTCACCTCGGTGGTCACCGGCTATTGGAACATCTTCAAACAGAACATCGGCATCATGGTGGCCGTCGCTCAATTGGGCGCCACCCAGCAACGGTTCGCCGCGTTGCAGAAGAAGTTCCGTCGCTTCGGTATGGACATCGTCGCGGCATCTGTGCGGCGAGCACAAGAACACGGCTACGGCAGCGAACTTCACCCGGACCACACCGCCGCCGCCATCGCTCTGCTGTTCGAGAACTTCACCGCCGTCGTCGTGGGTCCCTCCGCCCTGGGATTGCAAATAAGCGACGAGGACGCCATTGCCACGTTGTCCACCATCTGGAAGAAGACGCTCTACGGCACTTGAGGAGGCCAGAAGTGGATTTTACCTTGCCCGAACATCTTGCGCGGCTGCTAGCCGACATCGACGCTTTCATCGAATCCGAGATCGCTCCTCTGCAGGCCGAGCACATGCAGTACTTCGATCACCGCCGCGAATTCGCCCGCACCGACTTGGACAACGGCGGCATTCCGCGTCGGGAGTGGGAAGACCTTCTCGACGAGATGCGCCGGCGTGCCGATAAGGCGGGCTGGCTGCGTTACGGATTACCGTCCTCGCTGGGCGGGCGGGACGGCACCAACCTCGACATGGCCGTCATCCGTGAGCACCTGGCGCATAAGGGAATCGGCTTACACAACGACCTGCAGAACGAATCGTCGATTGTCGGCAACTTTCCGCAGGTGATCATGATGGAACGGTTCGGCACCGAAGATCAGCGCCGTGAATGGTCGGAGGCGCTGATTACCGGGCAACGCTCGATGGCATTCGGGCTCACTGAGCCGCAGCACGGATCAGACGCTACCTGGCTGGAAACCCGAGCCGAGCGGGACGGCGACGGATGGGTGATCAACGGTGCCAAACGCTGGAACACCGGCGTGCACCGCGCCACACACGACCTGGTCTTCGCCCGCACTTCCGGTGAGCGCGGGCAAGCAACGGGCATCACCGCTTTCCTGGTGCCCACCGACGCGGCGGGTTTCACGGTGCCGTTCTACTGGTGGACGTTCAATATGCCCAGCGATCACGGCGAAGTCGAACTCGAAGACGTCCGGGTACCCGCCGAGGCGGTGCTCGGCGAGGTCGACCACGGCTTGGAGGTAGCACAGACGTTCTTGCACGAGAACCGGATTCGACAGGCGGCGAGTAGCCTCGGCGCGGCGCAATACTGCATCGACCGCGCCGCCGACTACGCCGGCAAGCGCATAGTGTTCGGCAAGCCGCTGTCGGTCCACCAGGCCGTGCAGTGGCCCCTGGCAGAACTGCACACCGAAGCCCAGATGGTGCGGCTGCTGGTGTACTACGCGGCCTGGCACTTGGACCGCAACCACCAACTGGAGGTTTCGGACAAGGTGTCAATGGCCAACTACCGCGCCAACCGGTTGTGCTGCGACGCCGCGGACCGGGCCATGCAGATCTTCGGCGGCCTGGGCTACAGCCGCCATGAGCCGTTCGAACACATCTACCGTCACCATCGCCGCTACCGGATCACCGAAGGCTCCGAAGAAATCCAAATCCGCCGAGTGGCGCAGCGGCTGTTCAAGTTTGACAAGGCGCGCCGGTGACCGCTGCCGAGCGGTTGCAGGTCGGGCTGCCGGCGGTGCTGCGGCCGACGCTGGGCGACGACGTGGCGATCGAGAACCTGCGTGCGCTGACCGGCGGCGCCAGCCGGAGTACTTGGGCTTTCGACGCAGTCACCCCTGCCGGACGGCGCTGCCTGATTTTGCGCACCGGGGCCGACGACGACGTGCATGCTGGCATGGAGCGCGAAGCCCGCGTGCAAGCCGCTGCCGCCGCGGCCGGTGCTCCTGTCCCGCGCATTCTCGCCGCCGCCGATTCCACTGCACCGCTTGGTGATCCATTTTTGGTCTGCGACGAGATCAAGGGCGAGACAATTGTGCGGCGCATCGATCGTCAGCTCGAAAAGGCGGGAGGAGACGAGGCCCGGGCACGGCTGCTGCGTCAGTGCGCCCACGCGCTGGCCGCCATCCATCGGGCCGACCCGCGCGATGCCGAGCTCGACCACCAAGACCAGCTGACGGAGTGGCGGGCCCGGCTCGACGGCATGGGTGACACCACCGCGACCTTCGAATTGGCGTTCCGCTGGCTGACCGCCCGCCGGCCGCCGCCGTCACCGGCCCGTCTGGTGCACGGCGACTTCCGGATGGGCAACCTCATCGTCGACGACTCCGGCCTTGCCGCTGTTCTGGATTGGGAGCTCGTGCACATCGGCGAGGTGTATGAGGATCTGGCCTGGTTTTGCATCCGCGCCTGGCGGTTCGGCGCGCCGGCCAGCCGCGGGGCCGGTGGCTTGGGCAGCATCGAAAGCTTCCTTGCGGCCTACGAAGAGGCCAGCGGCACTGCCGTCGACCGCGTGCGGTTTCACTGGTGGCTAGTGTTGGCCACGCTGCGCTGGGGCGTCATCTGCCGATACCAGGCGCATCGTCACCTGAGCGGCCACGTCCGCTCAGTAGAGTTGGCCACAATCGGCCGCCGGGTCTGCGAGACCGAGTGGGATCTGCTCGAACTGCTTGACCCTAGCGGCGCCACCGATGCCCATCCCACCGCAGCGGCACGCGAATCGAGACCAGCCCCGACCGCTCTGCATGGCCGCCCCACCGCGGCCGAACTCGTCGCCGCGGTCGCCGAGTTTCTCGAAACCGATGTCCGCCAAGCGACCACGGGGCACGTTAACTTCTACGCCAGGGTCGCCACGAACGCACTGCGCATCGTCGAACGCGAACTACTTGTTACCGACGACGCCCCGCCGCGAGCGGCGATAGCGCAGCTCGGCTTCGCCGACGAAGCCGAGCTGGCCGCGGCCATCCGAGCCGGTGCTCTCGATGAAAAGATCCAGGACGTGATGTCGTGTCTGCGTAACGTGGTAAGGCATCGGTTAGCAGTCGCCCATCCTGGATACGACCACCCCGACGAGAAGGAATAGGCACAAGCGTGCTCCGAGATCAGTTACAGCGCAGGGCATCCGCGCGATAGCACTCGACAATGTCACCGTAGCCACACGTCTCCGCCAACGCCAGCTCGCCTTCGCGATCCGCTTCTTCGAGATCTTCCATCCACTGCCGAACAAGGGCGGCACCAGTTTCACGTGCCGCCGGCGAGGCGTGTGGAACACCGCGCAACCGGCTCAGGCGGCGGATGTACTGGTCAGCTAGGGTCAGCCGATGCACGCCGGTCACCAAATCGATTGCCTCACCGGCCCATAACCGCACCATGCGCCGATAAGCACAGATTTCTTCCGCCGGTAGTCCGGCGGTACCGAGAATGAACCGTGCTTTGCCGAGCTCCGACAACAGGACGGCACGGCGCGCTTTGAGGTTCTCGCGCGAGATCAACAAATCGGCTCCGATCCGACCCTCGGTCACCGGGGCGGGTGGGCGGCTCAGCAACGGTGGATGGATCGCGTGACCGACGTCAACACGTGCCCAATCGCCGAAACTCTCTGCCCACAAGCCGAACTCGCCGATAGCGACGTTGAGCTCAGCCCGGTGACGGTCGAGGTGCGCGGCGAATTTACTCCGTCCCTTGGCGGCCATCAACTGCGATGCCTGGACGGCCGCCTGGGTGAACGCGCCGTGGGCCGCGACCAGAGCGCTGATCTGGTCGCGGCCTCGCTGCTTGCTGTCGATGTCGGTCACTGCTGCGTGTGCCGGTCCTTCGCGGTTGTCGCTTCCTGCGCTGCCAGCGCGCCGGCGGTGGCCTCGCAGCTATCGAGATCGAACTCTTGGATGTGGCTCAGCACATTATCGAGGAGAGTATCCATCCCGGCGCGGGCTTCAACATCAGCGAGTCGCCCGACAGTGGTGTAAGTGGCCACCCGACGTGGCAGAAACAGCTGACAGCAGTCCTGGTCACGCAGGACAGAGATTTCGGCGGTGCCGATCTGTCGCGCTTGGTCGAGAATCTCCACCTTGTCGAAGGCAAGCAGCGGTCTCAGCACGGGCAGGCTGGCGGCTTCTTCTACGACGGCGAGATTAGCCAGAGTCTGGCTGGACACCTGCCCCAGGCTGTCGCCTGTGACCAGGGCCTGCGCACCGACACGGCGGGCCAGCGCATCCGCCACCCGGACATACAGCCGACGCTGTGCCACGATTTGCGCTTCACCGGCACCACTGGTGGCCAACGTGCGCTGGGCGCGTCCCACGGCTGCCACGTATAACCGCGAACCAGGCTGGAAACGGCTCAGCTGGCGCGCCAGCGCGTACGCCTTGTAGGTCGAGGTCGCGTCGGTGAAGGGCGCGCCGGTGCAGTGGAGGAAATCGCACCGCAATCCTCGGCGCATCGCCCGATAAGCTGCGACCGGCGAATCGAATCCGCCTGAAAGCAGCACCAGCGCATGGCCGCTGGATCCGACGGGTAGGCCACCTTGACCGCGATGTCGGTCGACGCCGACAAAGATTTCCCGCCGGTCGACCTCTACCCCGAGCTCCACGTTGGGGTGCTTCAAGTCGACCCGCCAGCCCAGTTCGGCGCATACTCGCGCTCCGATGCGAGCCGCCAACTGCTCTGAGGTCAACCCAAAACGCCTGTCGCGCCTTTTGCAGCGCACCGCAAAAGTGGGCGCAGGGGGATCTGCGTCGCGCTCGCGGAGCAGCTTCACAGCCGCGGCCTCAGCCGCCGCAGCTGATTTGGCGACCCGCCATACCGGTTGAACAACACTGATGCCGATGACCTCATGGGCTCGCTCAGCCACTTCAGACTGGGTCAGCGGCGGCGCGGACACCGCCAAAACGCCACTGCGCCGCCGCAATTGCACGCGCGGAGCTGTGTCACTTCCATGGGCTAGCGCATGCCGCAGGTTACGCACCAGATGCCGCTCGAACCGCTGCTGGTTACCACGCTTGAGCGCCAGCTCGCCGTACTTCAGCAACACGCACGGCTCGACGCGCAGTTCGCCCGCCGATGATGATCCGCTGGCCAGCGCCGGCTCAGAAGAAGCGGACGTCATTCCTCCACAATGCCCGCAATCCGGTCATGTACACAGTAGGCATTTGCGCTCTCGGTAAACCGCCAAGGCTATCCCCTCTGCGTGCCGCGCACGCACCACCGGCATGCCCGAGGCAATGTATACCGCGCAGGCGGCGACGCCGGCTCCGGGGCGATGGCGGCGGGCGACTTCGGGACCGATGACAAGGCGCCGCCTGCTCGCCGAGGTAAACCCCACCTAACCGGCGGGCGCCCCGCCCCGACCTTGGAACCTCTATGCACTGCCGGAAAAGGGCTTGGCCTCTGAAGAACTTCCACCCGCCCCGGGACTGCAGGGCGAGCGAAACATGGTGTGTATGGGAAAGTTCACCTGACCATGCAACGGCCCGCAGCATCGACTCTAGGCACAATCGGCCGGCCCACTGTTGGACCGGCCGGTAAGAAAAGCTGAAAATAGCTGAGCCGCTGGACAATCCGCCGCCGACATTATCCTTGTCTCGCCGAACGGGGCGGATATGCTCACCGGTAGAGGGTCCGGGTAGTCACCACATCTGGTCGGCGGCGGCTCGGCTCGTCACAGCTGTAATCTGATCGCCTCCCCAACCTCCCGCAGCAGATGGGCCGTCCGCGCCTGTGTGCGCGGACGGCGGCACCCAAGCCGAGGGCCCACGCGCACGGTTTAGGCGCTGATGGCCTGCTGGCCGGCGCCTGACTGGATGGCGATCTTGCGCGGCTTGGCGGCCTCGACCACCGGGACCGTCAGCCGCAACACCCCGTCGGTGTAGTCGGCGCCGATGTGCTCGGTGTCGAGCTGGTCACCGAGGAACAGCTGCCTGCTGAATACGCCGTGCGGGCGCTCCGCGGCCATCCAGTCATGGCCCTCGTCACCTGCGTACGGGCGCTCGGCACGCACCGTCAGCGCGCCCTGGTCGACGGTGACGTCAATCGAGTCTGGCTTGATCCCCGGCAGGTCGAGCTCGACGACGAACTTGTCGCCTTCGCGCCAGACATCCATTGGCATCACCGCCGGACGCGTAGCGGTTCCGACCGGATTGCCCCATAGTTGCTGCGTCAGTCGGTCAAGGTCACGGAAGAGTGGATCAAACCTCAGCATGGCTATCACCTCCTGCGGCACGTCCGACGTGGATCCTTATGCTGCCACCACAGAAAACCTATCTTGCTCGAAGCATATTCCCTAGCGCCCTCCAAAGAACCGCTCTCATTTCCGCCTTGCGGCCGACGACGCGCCACCGTTGGGCGCAGGCGTCCGAGCCGCCCGGGTCGGGCACCGCCACACCCTCGCCGACGAGGTAGCGTCATCCTGCGCAGCTTTGTCCCCCATCTCGTAGCGGCCGTGCTTAGCGGGCACGGCGCGCAGTCACTTAGGAGCTGCCATGCCCGGAGCCGAGGCCATCACCGAGGTGGCCGATCAGCTGTTCGCGGCGATCGAAAACAGCGACATGGCAGCGGTGGGTCGCCTGTGGAGTGAGGACATAGCGGTCTGGCGGGTCGGCGCCAGCCGGGACCGCGACAAAGCGCGAGCGCTTCGAGTCATCGACTGGTTCGTCGGCGCCACGTCGCAGCGCCGCTACGAGGTTTTGGATCGAGTCCTGTTCGACGGCGGGTTCGTCCAGCAGCACATCCTGCATGCTGTGGGCCGCAGCGGCGGGTCGATCGCCATGCGGGTGTGCATCGTGATCAAGGTAGGGGCAAATGGGCTGATCAGCCGCATCGACGAGTATTTCGACCCGGCCGAACTCGCTCCGCTGCTGAGCTAGGCTCGGCGACGATGCAGAGCGCGAAGCGCGATGAGGAGGAGCCGGGCAATCCAACCCGAGCTCGGCGACGATGCAGAGCGCGAAGCGCGATGAGGAGGAGCCGGGCAATCCAGCCCAAGCTCGGCGGCGACGCGGGCCCCACACAACAGGTAGGTGCTCATGACGACTCTGGAAACACTGCTGAGCGATCCCGACACGGCCGGCGTGTGGAACCTGGTCCCCGAGCGGTCGGCCTTCAGCTTCAAGATCAAAAACTTTTGGGGCCTGATAAGCGTCAAGGGCCGGTTCACCGACGTCAGCGGGGACGGCCAGCTCACCAGCAAGGGCGCAGTCTTCGGGCGCCTTGACATCAAGGTCGCATCGCTGAGCACGGGCATCCGCAAGCGCGACGAGCACCTTCGCTCGCACGATTTCTTCGACGCCGAGCGCTTCCCGGAGGTCAGCGTTGTCGTCACCGCCTTGCAGCCGACCGCCGGCAATGCAGCCGACCTGCGCGCCAGCCTCACCATTAAGGGCATCACGGCCGAGCTGCCGCTGCCGGCCACGACCAGCGTGCTCGGTGACGGCTCGGTCCGGATCTCGACAAAAACCAAGGTGGACCGGGCGCAGTTCGGGCTGGACTGGAATCGGGTGGGCATGATCGGCAAGACAGCGACGGCATCGGCTGACGCCGTTTCGTTCGGGCGCCTTAATCACTGCCTGCCCTCCTGTGGCAATTGCCCGGCTTTGCCTCGGGCCGTTGCGCGGCCCGCACTGTCGCCGAGCGGCTGCGCGAAGGGCTTGCATTGTGGCCGGGCAGTAGCATCTGGACCGTGCCCGCTTCGACGCAGCCCCTGCGGATCCTGGTCTACAGCGACAACGCCGAAACCCGCGAGAAGGTCAGGTTGGCGCTCGGTAAACGGCTGCATCCTGACCTGCCCGAGCTGAGCTATGTCGAGGTGGCCACGGCACCGATGGTGATCCGGCACATCGACGCCGGCGAGATCGACCTGGCCATCCTCGACGGCGAGGCCACTCCGGTCGGTGGGATGGGAATCGCCAAACAGCTGAAGGACGAAGTTGCGCAGTGCCCGCCGATCGTGGTGCTGATCGGGCGCGCGGACGATGCCTGGTTGGCCAGCTGGTCACGCGCGGAAGCCGTCGTCGCCCATCCCATTGATCCCATCCTGTTGGAACGGACGGTGCTCGGGCTGCTGCGCTCTCCAGCAGCCTGACTCGGTTGCCGCGGTAGCCGATTAGCCTGCCGCCGTTGCGGTTTCACCGCCCAACCGCTGACGCTCGCGTAAAACGGCGGCCGCTACGCTACGGTGTCGTTTCGGCTACCCACGCTGTGTCAGAGCTCACATCCAGACCCCTGAGCGGGGCGCCAGACAAGATCGTTAGGCTGTGGTTGACCTCACAGTCAGCGTCAAGCAAGACCACATCGAGGGAGAGCGACTCTGCAGGATGAATGTCTACACACCCATCCTGGTGCTCGGTGGGATTGCCACAGCTTTCGCGGTGTTCTCGGTGATCGTGGCAACGCTGGTCGGCCCCGCTCGCTACAACCGCTCGAAGCTGGAAGCCTACGAGTGCGGCATCGAGCCGCCCGAATCAGCGTCGGCGCGCACCACCAGCGGACACCGGTTCCCAGTGAAGTACTACCTCACCGCGATGTTGTTCATCGTCTTCGACATCGAAATCGTGTTCCTGTACCCCTGGGCCGTCAGCTACGACGCGCTGGGGATCTTCGCGCTCGTCGAGATGGTGGTGTTCGTGTTGACAGTGTTCGTGGCCTACGCCTACGTGTGGCGCCGCGGCGGCCTGACGTGGGATTGAGGTAAGACGTGGGCCTGGAAGAGAAACTGCCGAGCGGTTTCCTGCTGACCACCGTGGAAAAGCTGGCGGGCTACTTTCGCAAGAGTTCGTTGTGGCCGGCGACGTTCGGACTGGCTTGCTGCGCGATCGAGATGATGTCGACGGCCTCGCCGCGATTCGACATCGCTCGCTTCGGCATGGAGCGGTTCTCGGCGACCCCGCGCCAGGCCGATCTGATGATCGTCGCCGGGCGGGTCAGCCAGAAGATGGCGCCGGTGTTGCGCCAGATCTACGACCAGATGGCAGAGCCGAAGTGGGTGCTGGCCATGGGCGTGTGCGCGTCCTCGGGCGGCATGTTCAACAACTACGCGGTCGTGCAGGGCGTGGACCACGTTGTCCCGGTGGACATTTACCTGCCCGGCTGCCCGCCGCGCCCGGAGATGCTGCTCTACGCAATCCTCAAGTTGCACGACAAAATTCAGGAAATGCCGTTGGGGGTCGACCGCCAGCGCGCGATCGCCGAAGCGGAAGAGGCGGCGCTGGCGGCCAGGCCCACCATCGAGATGCGCGGGCTGTTGCGATGAGCTCCCCGGAACAAGACCCGCAGGAGGCGATCCGCCGCGCCGACGAAGAAGTCATCGACGTGCGCCACGGCATGTTCGGTGTCTACGACACCTCTGACACCTCCGGCTACGGAGGGCTGGTG
>NZ_CAXUCH010000048.1:0-24859 GCF_964249325.1 uncultured Mycobacterium sp.
CGCCGAGGCTGCGCTCGAGCTTGTTCTTCTCGCGGGTCAGCCCCAGAATTTCCTTCTTCGTGCGGCCCTCGAAGCCCCCGGTCTGCTCCATCGCCTCGAGCTCTTTGAGCCGCTGCAGCCGCTTGTGCACGGTGGAGAAGTTGGTGAGCATGCCGCCCAGCCAGCGCTGGTTCACATACGGCATGCCGACGCGGGTGGCTTCGGCGGCGATCGATTCCTGCGCCTGCTTCTTGGTACCGACGAACAGGACGGTGCCACCGTGGGCGACGGTTTCTTTGACGAACTCGTACGCCTTATCGATGTAGGTCAGCGTCTGCTGCAGGTCGATGATGTAGATGCCGTTGCGGTCGGTGAATATGAACCGCTTCATCTTGGGGTTCCAGCGCCGGGTCTGGTGCCCGAAGTGGGTGCCGCTGTCAAGCAGCTGTTTCATGGTTACAACAGCCATGCCTGTGCCTTTACTTGTGGTCGGTTGTCGCCCGGCATCGGGTGAAGCCAGGCCCTGGCGTCTGCGGGATGCCGCACCCATCTGGCATTGCTTCCAGTGGGACCGCACGGCATCTTGTTGGCGGCAGACACGCGAAGTCAGCCCACGGACGTGGACTGCGTCGATAAGTTTACACGCCGGTAGCTGCTGCTTTGTCCACAGCCTGCCTGGCGCCGGGGCCGAAAGCCCGCTGCACTGATCGGATGCGGTCTGTTGCGGTCCTGCTGGGGGCGGCGCTGCTGTGTGCGGCGCCGGCGGTTGCCGACCGGGCCCGGCTGGACTGGCCGTTGCGCCCGCGCCCGGCCGTTGTGCGCAGCTTCGACGCGCCGTCGCCCAACTGGAATCGCGGGCATCGCGGGGTGGATCTGGCCGGTGTCCCCGGCCAGCCTGTCTATGCGGCGGGCAGCGCGACCGTTGTGTTCGCCGGGTTGCTGGCGGGACGGCCCGTGGTGTCGCTGGCCCACCGGGGTGGTTTGCACACCAGCTACGAGCCGGTGCGGGCGGCGGTTCGAGTCGGTCAACTAGTCGGGATCGGGACGGTGATCGGCGAGTTGGTGGCGGGCCACCCCGGCTGCGCGGCCGCCGCCTGCTTGCACTGGGGCGCGATGTGGGGCTCGGCGGCCCGCGCCGACTACGTCGATCCGTTGGCATTGCTGGCGTCGACACCAATCCGGCTCAAGCCGCTGCAGGGTTGATTTCGGTGGCGTCGGGTCTGCGCTCATGGCGTCGAGTCTGCGCTGACGGCGTCGAGTCTGCACTCACGGCGATGGTTACGCGCGCGACCCCGCCGTACGCGCAGAATGAAAGCCACTGCCGCAGAGTCGGTGCGCTTAGCGATAGTCGGTGTGCAGCTTGCACATTCGGCGTTGTGCGGGTACGGCCGATAGCCTGGTGCTGCAGGGCCTTCCCTGCCCGTATCACGGAATGGCTAGGCCCGCGGATGAGCCTGGTCGTGGACTGCGCGCAACCGTGCGACCGAGACGTGGGTGTAGAGCTGGGTGGTCGCGAGGCTGGAATGTCCGAGCAATTCCTGAACCACCCGCAGGTCCGCCCCGCCCTCGAGCAGATGGGTGGCTGCACTGTGCCGAAGCCCGTGCGGCCCGATGTCGGGCGCGCCGTTGACCGCGGCAACGGTATGGTGCACGACCGTTCGGGCCTGGCGCACGTCGAGTCGTCGCCCCCGGGCACCTAGCAGCAACGCCGGGCCGGACTCGGCGGTAGCCAGCGCGGGACGCCCGTCAACCAGCCACGCGCGCAGCACCTCGGCGGCCGGCTCCCCGAACGGAACAGTTCGCTGCTTGTCGCCCTTGCCGAGCACCCGCAGCAACCGATGACCGAGGTCGACATCGTCGATGTCCAGCCCGCACAACTCGCTAACCCGAATGCCGGTGGCGTACAGCAACTCGACGATCAGCCGGTCTCGCAAAGCCAGCGGATCTCGTTGCTGCGAGCCGGTTTTCGCGGCAGCCATGGCGGCCAACGCCTGATCTTGGCGTAGCACAGCCGGCAGCGCGCGGCGCGCTTTGGGCGTTTGCAGCCGCACCGCCGGATCGGTATCCAGCAGACCGCGCCGCAACGCCCATGCGGTGAAGGCCTTGACCGCTGACGTCCGCCGGGCCAGGGTCGCGCGGGCCGCGCCTGCGCCTGCCTCGGCCGCCAGCCATGACCGCAGCACCGCCAAACTCAGGGCCTTAAGGTCTGCGCCGGGCGCGCGTTGGGCGAGAAAGCCGAACAATGACCGCAAGTCGCCCAGGTATGCCCGACGGGTGTGGGCAGAGCGGCCGCGTTCCAGCGCCAGATACTCGTCGAACTCGTCGAGGATGCCCTCGATCTCAGGCGGCACTCCTTTACCGTCGCAGACGCTTGCGGGCAAGGCGGCCAGGCGAGGCGCGTGTGTCGCGATTCGCGTCCTACGTTGCGGTTCGCGGCACGGGCTAGCGGACCGGACGCAACGCCGCCGGTGTGAGATCGCTCAGCAGAGGATAGCCATCAACGGCCATGATCAGGTCGGCTTCGGCCAGCAGCGCGCGCAGCACATGCACGATGCCGTCGACCCCGCCGAGCGCAAGGCCGTAGGCGTAGGGCCGGCCGATGCCCACCGCGGTTGCGCCCAAGGCCAGAGCCTTGATGATGTCGGCGCCGCTGCGCACGCCGGAGTCGAACAGCACCGGTAACCCGGCGGCGGCCTCGACCACGTCCGGCAAGCAGTCCAGCGCGGGCAGACCACCGTTGGCTTGGCGTCCGCCGTGGTTGGAGCAGTAGATACCGTCGACGCCAGCGTCTCTGGCGCGCCGCGCGTCGTCGGGGTGACAGATGCCCTTGACGATCAGCGGCAGCTTGGTCAGCGACCGCAGCCACGGCAGGTCGTGCCACGTCAGCGGATTGCCGAATAGCTGAACCCAGCGCAGAACAGCGCCCTGCGGGTCTTCTTCCGGCGGGCGTTGCAGGCCGGCGCGGAACACCGGGTCGCTGGTGTAGTTGCTCAGGCAGTGGCCCCGAAGCTGCGGGAAGTTCGCCGTGCGGAGATCGCGCGGCCGCCAACCGGGCACCCAGGTGTCCAACGTGACGACGATGCCCCGGTAGCCCGCCGCCTCGGTACGATGCACGAAGCTGGCGGCCAGCTCCCGATCAGTGGGTGTGTACAGCTGGAAAAAGCCTGGGGTGTCGCCGAACTCGGTGGCGACCTGCTCCAGCGGGTCGGCGGTCAGCGTCGACACCACCATCGGTACACCGGTGCGGGCTGCGGCGCGGGCGGTGGCCACGTCGCCGTGGCCGTCTTGGGCGCAGATGCCGATGACTCCGATGGGCGCCATGAACACCGGCGAGGGCAACCGCAGACCGAACAGTTCGACGGACAGGTCGCGCTCGGTGGCGCCGACGAACATCCGCGGGATCAGTCCCCAGCGTTCGAACGCGGTGCAGTTAGCCCGCTGAGTGCGTTCGTCGCCGGCGCCGCCGGCCACATACGACCACACCGCCGGTGACATTGCGGACTGTGCTTTGGCCTCTAATTCCGCGAAGGCCATGGGTAGTGACGGAGCAACGCCCGCCAAACCTCGCAGGTAGATCTCGTTTTGGTAATCGGAGAACGCCACGACAATGAGGATGCCAGCCGGTGATCAGTCCGCGACGCCGGCCGCCTCCGCCTCGGCGAGCTCCTTCTTCCATTGCCGGAAGGTCTCTTCAGTGCGGCCGCGCCGCCAGTAACCGGAGATCGACGCCCACTTCGCGTCTACTTCGCGCTCTTTGCGGATGTAGCGGCGAAGGTTGTGCATGACAGCCTGGGCTTCGCCGTGGATGAACACGTGCACTTGGCCGGGCAGCCACTGGGTGGTCCTGACCGCCTCGATCAACGGCGCGTGATCACCAGCCCGGTCCTCGGGCACCAGATCAGCCCGCCCGCCGCGGTAGATCCAGTTCACCTGTACCAATTTCGGTGCGCTAATCGGGATTTCGTCTTCGGGACCGGCGATCTCGATGAACGCCTTGCCAACGGCGTTGTCCGGCAAGGCCTCCAGTGCTGCGGCCATGGCAGGCAGGGCGGATTCGTCACCGGCCAGTAGGTGCCAGTCGGCCCCCGGGTCGGGGGAATACGCTCCGCCCGGACCCATCAGGTACATCGGCTGGCCCGGGTCGGCGGCTTCCGCCCAGGGTCCGGCCACCCCGTGCTCGCCGTGCACCACGATGTCGATGGTGAGCTCGCGGGCTGCGGGGTCGACACGACGCACAGTCATGGTCCGGATCACCGGCTGCTTTTCGGCAGGTAAACCGGCGAAGCTGTCCAGGGTCAGCGGTTGCGGCAGCGTGGCCACGTCGACGTCGTCGGGGATGAACACCAGCTTGACGTAGGAGTCGCTGAAGTCGTTGGGGACGAATGTGTCGAAGCCGTTTCCACCAAGCACCACCCGGACCATGTGTGGTGCGAGCTGCTCGCGGCGCACCACTTCGAAGGTGTGCACTGGTCGACCCGCCACATCGCCTCCCTCCATAGTGATCGTGTCGACTATACGAGCCGTTCTGCCCGCGGCGGCTGCTGTGTACCCGCTCGGACGATCCGCCAACAGCCGTCCCGGTGCTCAGCCAGACCGGCGACCTCCAGCATCGCCAACGGCCCCAGAACTTGGGCCGGCGGCAGCCCGGACGCTACGGCGATCTCGTCGATGGGCGCGGCGCCGCGGCCCGGCAACGCCTCATAGACCTGCCGTTCGGTGTCGCTGAGCGCGTCGAGCGGGGTCGCGGGCCGCGGTTCGTCGGGCGCCAATTCCCCCATCCGACCGACCAGCTCGACGATGTCGCTGGCGCGGGTGACCAACTCCGCGCCCGAGCGGAGCAGGGCATGACAACCCGCGGACGCCGACGAGGTGACCGGGCCAGGAACCGCGGCCACCACTCGGCCCAATGCCCGCGCCCAGGCAGCGGTATTCGCGGCGCCGCTGCGCAGACCGGCCTCAACCACGACCGCCGCGCCCGCGAACGCGGCGACCAGCCGGTTGCGGGTCAAGAACCGGTGGCGCGCCGGCCGCACACCGGGCGGATATTCGGTGACCAGCAGGCCGTGTGTGCCGATACGATGGAGCAGCGCCGAATGGCCTGCGGGATAAGGGATGTCGATGCCACCGGCGAGCACTGCCACGGTGACTCCGTCGGACGCCAGCGCGGCGCGGTGGGCTGTACCGTCGATGCCGTAGGCGCCGCCGGAGACAACCGCAACGCCGCTCTCCGTCAGCCCTGCGGCGAGATCGGCCGCCACGTGCTCGCCGTACGCCGTGGCAGCGCGGGTCCCGACCACCGCGGCGGCGCGCTCCGCGGTTTCATCGAGCAGCGCGGGACCTTGCGCCCACAAGACCAGCGGCGGCCGGGCCTGCGGTTTGGCTTTGGCAGACGCGCCGTCGAATGCGATAAAAGCGAGCGCAGGCCACTCATCGTCGTCCGGGGTGATCAGGCGACCGCCGCGATGGAATAGCAGGTCGAGATCCGCTGCGGCCTGGTCTATTTCACGTCTGGCTTCGGTGTGCCGCGCCAGCATCTCGTCGACGTGGCCACCCTGAACCCGTTCGGCGGCCTCCACCGGACCGACACGTCGGACTAGAGCCACCAGCTCGGCGCACGGCGGTTCGGCCACTCGCGATAGGTACGCCCATGCCCTCAGCGTCGGGTCGTCGACCGACCGCGTCATCGTGACGCTCCAGCTTGGCGAAAGCTCAGCGCCGTGGCGACCTCGTCGACACCGGGCGATGAGCGGCCCGCCAAATCGGCCAGCGTCCACGCGACCCGCAGTGTGCGGTCGACGCCGCGGATGCTGAGCAGCCCGCGGTCCAGCGCGGCGCGCAGTGGCGCCATCGCCACGCTGTCCGGTCGGAATTTCCGCCGCAGCAGGGCGCCGCTGACCTCGGCGTTCGTGCGGAATCCGTGTGGTCGCCACCGTTCGGCCGCCGCGTCGCGGGCCTGCGCAACCCGGCTGCGTACCTGCGCGGTCGACTCGCCCTGGGTGGCCGAGAACGCGCTGCCCCGCACCGGATGCATCTCGACGCGCAGGTCTACTCGATCCAGCAGGGGCCCCGAAAGCCTGCCCAGATAGCGCCGTTTGGCCATGGGGGCGCACATACAGTCGCGCGGATCAGCGGGCGCGCACGGGCACGGGTTGGCGGCCAGCACCAGTTGGAATCGTGCCGGATAGCGCGCCACTCCGTCACGGCGGGCCAGGCGAATCTCCCCATCCTCCAATGGGGTTCGCAAAGCCTCCAGTGCACTGACCCGAATCTCGGCGCACTCGTCGAGGAACAGCACTCCACGGTGAGCGCGGCTGACCGCACCCGGCCGCGCCATCCCCGAACCGCCGCCGACCAGCGCGGCGACGCTGGAGCTGTGATGCGGCGCGACGAACGGCGGCCTGGTGATCAACGGCGTCGTCTCCGACAGCAGGCCGGCCACCGAGTGGATCGCGGTGACCTCCAACGACTCGCTTTCCGATAGCGGCGGCAGTAATCCCGGAAGGCGTTGCGCCAGCATGGTTTTGCCTACACCGGGCGGACCGGTCAGCATGAGATGATGCGCCCCGGCGGCGGCTACCTCCACCGCGAAGCGGGCCTGGGCCTGCCCCACCACATCGGCCAGGTCAGCCGACGGCTCGGGCGCGGCCGATATCGCGGCGATCCTGTCCTCCAGCGACGCCGTTCCGCCGAGCCAAGCCTGCAGCTGCCCGAGGCTGCGCACACCCCACACGTCGATACCGTCGACCAGACTGGCCTCCGCGAGGTTGTCCGCCGGGACCACCACGGTGGACCACCCGTCGGCCTTGGCCGCCACCACCGCCGGCAGCACCCCGTGCACCGGACGCACCCGCCCGTCCAGCGCCAGCTCACCCAGTAGCACCGTCGTCTCCAACCGCTGCCACGGCTTTCGCCGTTGCGCCGACAACACGGCCGCGGCCAGCGCCAGGTCGTAAACCGACCCCATTTTCGGCAGCGTCGCCGGCGACAACGCGAGGGTGAGCCGGCTCATCGGCCATTGATTCCCGCAGTTGGTGATCGCCGCCCGCACCCGATCCCGGGATTCCTGCAGCGCGGCATCGGGCAGACCCACCAGGTGCACGCCCGGCAGGCCTGAGGTGATGTCGGCTTCGATTTCGACGATCTCCCCGTCCAGTCCGCGCACAGCGACGGAGTATGCCCGCCCCAACGCCATCAGCCGATCCCCTGCAGGTGAGTGATCTCCGGCGTGCGGCAGCGTCCGATCCGCACGCCGATGACATCGATGCGGATGGCATCCCAGCTCCGGTCTTGACCGGCCAGCCATAACGCAGCGAGCCGCCGCAGCCTGCGGGCCTTCTGCGGGGTCACGGCGTGTGCCAGGCCGCCGAAACCGTCGCCGGTGCGAGCCTTCACCTCGACGAATACCACTGTGCGCGCACCCGCATCGGCGGCGATCACGTCCAGTTCGCCATACCGGCAGCGCCAGTTGCGGGTCAAAACCCGCAACCCCAACTGGGTCAGATGGTCTACGGCCAGCTGCTCACCAAGCGCGCCCAGCTCGGCCCGGCTCAACGTCGTCATGCCGTCACACTGCCGGGGAACGCCGACGCGCCAAGCCGGCAGCAAGGCCGCTTCCGCGCCGCAGCGGCCGGTTATCCCCAGCCGCGTGTTGGTCCACAGCAATTCTGAGGTGGGTGGCAACCGGGATTGGCGTTTGACGCCGGAGCCGGAGGTGACAATAGTGAGCGAATTAGGCCCATCGGGCGGGCAGACTATATAACTGACTCCTGCTCACCTGGTCGTCGCCGGTGACCAACGCCGCCGACAATTGCCGACCAGGGAAGATTGAAACGAGGGATCGACGTGGCGGACGAACTAACCGCCGGCCCCGGTATGTCACCGCCGGGTCCTGCAACAGCAGATCCCGCGACTGTGTTCACCGCACTTGCCGAGATCATCTATCAGGGCTCGGACCCCAGTGAGGTGTACGCGGCCATCTGTGTTGCCGCCACTCTCACTGTGTCAGGGTGCGACCACGCCAGCTTGTTGGTACGCCGCAACGGTGACTACGTCACCGTCGGCGCCAGTGACCGGATCGCGCTGCTAATCGACGACTTTGAACGCAGTGTCGGCGACGGGCCGTGCCTCGACGCCATCGAGGAGGAAGCCCCGCAAATCGAGCCGGACCTGACCACACCGTGTCGATGGCCCGAGCTCGCGGCCCGGCTGGTCGCCGAGACACCGGTACGCGGCGCGATGGGTTTCCGGATTTTGGTCGATCGTAGAAAAAGCGGTGCGCTCAACCTTTTTAGCGATAGCCCCAATCGCTTCAACACCGAGTCCGCCGGACAGGCCGTCGTGCTGGCGGCTTTCGCCAGCGTGGCGATCAACGCGATCCGCCAGGGCGAGGACGCCGCCACCCTGCGGCGCGGGTTGCTGAGCAACCGCGAAATCGGCAAGGCCATCGGCATGTTGATGCTGCTCCACAACTTCTCCGAGCAGGACGCGTTCGAACTGCTCCGGCACTACTCCCAGGACCTGAACATCAAGCTGGCCGACGTAGCTCGCGCCGTCATCCAACATCGCGGCCAGCTGCCGTCCGGCAGCGACGACCTCCTTGCCCCCGGCGTATAGCAGCGTCGCCCGACTCACAGCGCCGCGGCAAGCGCTGCCAGCGTCTCCGCCGAGGAGTACGTCGGCTGCCAACCGAGGTCCCGTTTCGCCTTCGTCGTGTCCATTACCACGGACGCACGGGACACATGCAGCCATTCAAGCGCCGACGGGATGAACGGCAACCGCGAAATCGCCGCAGACGCCGCCGACGCGGCAGCAGCCGGCACCCGGACCGGTCGGCCGCCCAGCGCCTTGGCCACATCGGAGACGGTTACCGTCCCATCACCGGCGAGGTTGTATGCGCCGGGCGGTGCCGGTGCGGTGGCGGCCAACGCGATCGCGGCGGCGACGTCGTCGTGGTGGACGAGCTGCAACGGGATACCCGGATCGGGCACCACCGGCTTCAGCACGGGGACCAGCCCGGTCACTGCGCGGATCGGAGCGGGCAGTTGGTTCCACGGCATCGCGTCGGCCAGGGCGCGGGCCGTGGGCCCGGCGACAATGCAGGGGCGAAGGATGAACACCTCCAGCGACGAGCCCGCGGTGATTTCGGCGAGCGCGGCCTCACACGCGGCCTTCTGCTCGGAGTAATAGTGCTCGGGTGATCCGCGTGGCGGCACATCCTCGGTCAGCGGCACGGGGTTGTCGGTGTGGTAGCCGTACGCAGCCACCGAGGAGGTGTACACCAGCCGCCGCGGCCGCTCGGCGGCGACGGTCGCCTCGAAGACGTTGCGGGTGCCCTGGAGGTTGATCCGGGCGCTCTCTTCGCGCGAACCCATGATGGTGAACGCCAAGTGGATGACCACATCGGCGTCGGCGGCGAGCGCGTCGACCGCGTCGCGGTCCAAGACGTCGCCCTCGTGGTAGGTGGTCTTCTCCCACCCCAACGTCACCGGGTCGAACGGGCGACGCGCCATCCCGACGATGTTCTCCACGGCGGGTTCGCGCTCCAACGCCGTCACGGCCGAGATACCGATTTCTCCAGTGGGGCCGGTGACGGCGACGGTCAATCCCATTGGCACATTCTTCCCGGCGGAGCTGAGAGCGCAAACGCCGGAATCCGCGTAGCGGGTGTGACGAGCGCCTGGCAAGGTTACAAAGTGAGGAAGAACACTCGAGCGTGGGAGAAAACCATGGAGCTGATATCACCGGCCGACGTCATGTTTCTGGTGGGCGAATCGCGCGAACATCCCATGCATGTCGGCTGCTTGCAGCTCTTCCAGCCGCCCGAAGACAAGGGACCGGACTTCGTGCGCGAGTCCTACGATGCGATGCTCGGCTGCACCGATGTCCAGCCCACTTTCCGCAAGCATCCGGCGTTCTTCGGCCCCGTCACCAATGTGGCGTGGACCTTTGACGACGAGGTCGAACTCGACTACCACTTCAGGCGCTCAGCAATACCGACCCCCGGTCGGGTCCGTGAGCTGCTGGAAGTGGTCTCTCGGCTGCACGGGGCGCTGCTGGACCGCCACCGGCCGCTGTGGGAAGCACATCTGGTGGAAGGACTCGCCGACGGGCGCTATGCCGTCTACATCAAGTTCCACCAATCACTGCTCGACGGCGTGTCAGCCGCGAAGTTGATGCAGCGGGCGTTCACCACCGATCCCGACGACGAGGAGATACGGGTGCCCTGGGCGCTCAAGCCGCGCCGTCGGCAAAGCAGTGGCGGGGGGCCGTCTGCGCTGCAAAGGCTGACGGGGGCGCTGGGCTCGACCGCTGCCTTGGCGCCGTCGACCCTGTCGCTGGCACGCGCGGCGTTACTCGAACAGCAACTGGCGTTGCCCTTCCAGGCCCCGAAATCGATGTTCAACGTCCGTATCGGAGGGGCGCGGCGAGTGGCGGCCCAATCGTGGTCACTGGATCGCATCCGCCACGTCAAGAACGCCAGCGGCGTGACCCTCAACGACGTCGTTTTGGCGATGTCGGCCGGCGCGCTGCGCGCCTATTTGATCGAACAGAATGCCCTTCCCGACACCCCGCTGGTCGCGATGGTTCCGGTCAGCCTGCGCAAAGACGACGACGACGGCGGCGGCAACATGGTGGGTACGCTCTTGTCCGACCTGAACACGCACATTGACGACCCGGCCAAACGCCTCCAGGCGATCAACGTGTCGATGTGCGAGAGCAAAAACATCTTCAAACAGCTTCCGCCCGTGCAGCAGTTGGCGCTGTCCGCGTTCAACGTCGGCGGGCTGTTCCTCGGGCTCATTCCCGGCTTCATCCGCACCGCGCCACCGCCGTTCAACATCGTGATTTCGAACGTGCCAGGAGCGCAGGAGCCGCTGTATTGGCGCGGCGCGCGGATGGTCGGAAACTATCCGCTGTCGATCCCGCTGGACGGGCAGGCGATGAACATCACCGTAACCACCAACGGCGAAAACCTCGATTTCGGCCTGGTCGCCGCTCGGGGCAGTGTGCCGCACATGCAGCGCATGCTCGGCCATCTGGAGACGTCGCTGAAAGACCTGGAACGCGCTGTCGGGGTCTAACGTCGCTTACTCGGGCAGCCGCAGCTCGGGTTTCTCGACTTCCTCGATGTTGACGTCTTTGAAGGTAACAACTCGCACCTGCTTGACGAACCGGGCCGGCCGGTACATGTCCCACACCCAGGCATCGGCGAGTCGCAGCTCGAAATAGACCTCGCCGTCGGCGTTGCGCGGCACCATCTCCACGCTATTTGCCAGGTAGAACCGCCGCTCGGTCTCCACGACGTAGCTGAACTGGCCCACGATGTCCTTGTATTCGCGGTACAGCGAGAGCTCCATCTCGGTTTCGTACTTCTCGAGATCTTCGGCACTCATTTGCCCGGTCGTCCTTCTCCCTCGGCAAGTTCCCCGGGTCCCATCTTCCCCCACCCGTTTCCACCGAGCCGGTCCGGTGTAGTCGACTTGAATTCCGTGACTACCCGGGTGCCCGATGCCGTCGCCACCCGCCGGACGTTGATGAACGAATGGCGGTGCTCTGGGCAAGGACCCAACGCGGTCAACGCCGCGCTGTGTGCGGGCGTGCAGTAGCCCTTGTGTTCGGCGAAGCCGTACCCGGGATGCTGCGCGTCCAGCGCCACCATCAACCGGTCCCGGCTGACCTTCGCCAGCACGCTGGCGGCGGCGATGCAGGCCGCCGTCGCGTCGCCGTCGATCACCGGCAGCGACGGTATCGACAGCCCAGGCACCCGAAAGCCGTCGCTGAGCACATACCCCGGGCGTACCGACAGGCCTGCCACCGCTCGCCGCATGCCCTCGATGTTGGCAACATGCACACCGCGCCGGTCGACTTCGGCGGGCGGAATGAACACCACGTGGTAGGCCAGCGCATAGCGGCGGATCACCGGGAACAGCTTCTCGCGGGTCTTCTCGGTGAGTTTCTTCGAATCATCAAGGGCCGCTAGGCTTTCCAGCCGCCCCGGGCCGAGCACACAGGCCGCCACTACCAGCGGTCCCGCGCAGGCGCCGCGGCCCACCTCGTCGACGCCGGCCACCGGTCCCAGCCCGCTGCGATACAGGGCCGATTCCAGGGTGCGCAACCCGGACGATTTGCGGATTACCGTCCGCGGCGGCCACGTCGTGGTCATGGCTATCGGCCTTGTTGAGGGTTCACCGACTTCACTGTGCCCCAGCGCGACGGCGGCCACACGATGAATCGGGCCTTGCCGATAACGTTGCTCACCGGCACAGTGGCCGACATCGGGTCGCCGGTGCAGAGCAGACCCTTCAGCGCGTCCGCCGGCACGCTGGTGCAGTGGGCCCGCGAGTCCGCCGAGTGGGTGCGGTTATCGCCCATCACCCACAGCCGTCCCTGCGGAACGGTGACCGGTCCGAACTCGCCGCCCAGACACGGATACACCGACGGGTCTGCCATCATCGTCGCCGCATTCAGATACGGCTCCTTCAACCGGCTGCCGTCGACTGTCAGACCGGTGTTGGCCCGGCAGCGCACGGTCTGGCCCCCCACTGCGATGACGCGCTTGACCAAGTCGTTCTCGTCGGGCGGGACGAAGCCGACGAATGACAGCCCGTTCTGCAACAAGCGCAGCACGGTGTTGTGCGAGCGGATCGACTTGTACCCGATGTTCCACGACGGCGGTCCCTTGAAGACGATGACGTCGCCGGGTTGCGGTGAGCCGAACCGGTAGCTGATCTTATCCACCATGATGCGGTCACCCACACAACCCGAACACCCGTGCAGGGTGGGTTCCATGGACTCGGAGGGGATCAGGTAGGGCCGCGCAACGAACGTCAACATGACGTAGTAGAGCACCACCGCGATCGCAGCCAGGATCGCTGCTTCGCGCATCGCCGCCCGCTTATTGCGTTTGGGTTCTTGCCCGCCCTCTTCTTGGGTGGCCGTATCGCTGGAGGCAGGATCGCGGGTAGCGACTTGGGGCTCCGCCGGATCGGAATCGGCTTGGCGCTCAGGCGACGAGTCGGCGGTTTCGGTCACGCCATCAGCCTAGAGGCGATCGCAAGCGCGGCGGAGCCGGGCGCAGCGGGTCGCCGACAAACCAGGCCAGAGGCGATCGCAAGCGCGGCGGAGCCGGGCGCAGCGGGTCGCCGACCAATCAAGCGCGAGGCGATCGCAAGCGCGGCGGAGCCGGGCGCAGCGGGTCGCGAATTCAGCGCTTTTCTTTGATCTTCGCCTTCTTGCCGCGACGCTCGCGCAGGTAGTAAAGCTTGGCGCGGCGAACGTCTCCGCGGGTCACCACCTCGATGTGGTCGATGTTGGGCGAATGCACCGGGAAGGTGCGTTCGACGCCGACGCCGTAGCTTTCCTTGCGCACGGTGAAGGTCTCACGGACGCCGCCGCCCTGGCGGCGGATCACCACGCCCTTGAACACCTGGATGCGCTGCTTGTTGCCCTCAATCACCTTGACGTGCACGTTGACTGTGTCCCCGGGGTTGAAGGCCGGGATGTCGTCGCGCAGCGACGCCTTATCGACGAAGTCCAGCGTGTTCATTTCGACAGGCACTTCCTTGCAGGTCGCGGCTGCGGGACACTGCCCGCGCAAACGCGAGGCGATCACCGAGCCGATGAATTCGGGCATCTAAGCGTATCTCGCAAACATGCGGGGGCAGCGGCCCACCGACAGCTGCGGGAGACAACTGGTCAATTGTGCCAGATGCCCCTCACCGCAGCGAAATCACAGGGAATCACCGCCCGTCGCTAAGGTGCAAAGCCGTCCGCGGGTGGTAGATATGACGGAGGCCTAACTACAGGAACGGGAAAGCCTCGGCTTGACGCGCCGGGCAGGTGCAGCGCGGCACGTTCCAATCCGTGATCTCTACCGCCTGAGGAGGGGCATGCGACCGCGGCCGCCGATGCTAGTCGTCACCACAGTGGTGATCCTGATGGCGTTGGTGGCTGGCTGCGAGGCCAAGGTGTACGGCGCCTCCGCTGCCAAGCCGTCACCGCGGCGCAGCACCCCGGTTGCACCGCTGGTCCAGGCGATCGCCCCACAGCAACTGGCACGTTTCGGGACGCTCGGCGGATTGCAAGACCGGATCCAGCGGGCCAGCTACCAAGCCGCCGCCGACGGCGCCAGCCTCTCGGTTGCGGTGCTTGACCGCGCTACCAACCAGCTGGTCGCCAGCGGCAATACCGAGGTGATCGCCACCGCATCGGTCGCCAAGCTGTTCATTGCCGACGAGCTGTTGCTGCAAGAATCGCAGGGCAGGACCAAGCTATCCGCCGGCGATCACAGGTCATTGGACGCCATGCTGCAGTCATCCGACGACGACGCCGCGGAGAGGTTCTGGAGCCAGGCTGGTGGCGAGCAAATCATCGGCCAGGTGGCGAGCCGCTACGGGCTCACCTCCACCCAACCGCCCAGCGATGGGCGCTGGTGGAACACCATCAGCTCGACAGGCGACCTGGTCCGCTACTACCGGATGCTGCTCGACGGCGCCGGCGGCCTGCCGCCCGAGCGGGCCAAGATCATCATCGACGACCTCGCCAGGTCTACGCCTACCGGAGTCGACGGCTACCCGCAGCGGTTCGGCATCCCTGACGGTCTGTATGCAGAACCAGTTGCTGTCAAACAGGGCTGGATGTGCTGTATCGGCGAGGACTGGATGCACCTGTCGACCGGAGTGGTCGGTCCGGACAGCCGCTACGTCATGGTGGTCGAGTCGCTGCAGCCCTCTGACGACGCCACCGCGCGGGACGCGATCACCAAGGCCGTCAAGACCATGTTCCCGACCGGCCGTATCTGATTGCGCACCGCTACTCGAGCAGATCTGGCCGCCGTTCCCGGGTGCGCTGCAGCGCGACCTGCTCGCGCCAGCCGGCGATCCGCGCGTGGTCACCGGAGAGCAGTACCTCGGGGACATCAAGGCCACGCCAGCTTGGCGGACGAGTGTAGCTGGGCCCTTCCAGCAGGCCACGGGAATGCGAGTCGTCTTGGTGCGACAGCGGATTGCCCAAGACGTTGGGCAGCAGCCGAAGCACCGCCTCGATCATGACCAGCGCTGCCGACTCCCCGCCCGGCAACACATAATCACCGATCGAAACCTCCTCGACCCGCATCCGGCGGGCGGCGTCGTCGATCACCCGCTGGTCGATACCCTCGTAACGGCCGCAGGCGAACACCAGATGCGCCTCGGTGCTCCAGCGCTGCGCAGCGGCCTGGTTGAACAGCACACCAGCCGGCGTCGGCACAATGAGAAGCGTTTGGCTCGAACAGATTTCATCCAGCGCTTCGCCCCACACCGGCGCCTTCATCACCATCCCGGGACCGCCGCCGTAGGGGGTGTCGTCCACCGAGCGGTGCACGTCGTGGGTCCAGCGCCGCAGGTCGTGCACATGCAACTCGACCACGCCCGATTGGATCGCCTTGCCGGGTAAGGACTGCCGCAGCGGATCGAGGTACTCCGGGAAGATCGTCACAACGTCGATACGCACTAGATCCCCAACTCCAGCAGGCCCTCGGGCGGGTCGATCTCGACAGTGCGAGATTCCAGCGACACCGATGTCACGATCGCGCTGACGAACGGCACCAGCAGCTCACCGGCGTCATCGCGGTTGACTGCCAGCAGTTCACCGGCGGCGGTGTGGAGCACTTCGGTCACGGTGCCGATGTCCTGCCCGGTGGTCGTGCGTACCCGCAGACCTTCCAGCTGATGGTCGTAGTACTCGTCCGGGTCGTCGATCGGCGGCAGGTCTACGGAGTCGATTACCAGCAGGCTGCCGCGCAGCGCGTCGGCCGCATCCCGGTCGGCCACGCCGGCCAGCCGCACCAAAAGTCGCCCGCCGTGCGGCCGGGCCGCATCGACAACATAGCTGCGCTCATCGTCAGATCCCTTGGCGCGCAACACCGATCCCGGGGCGAACCGAGTATCGGGCTCGTCGGTGCGGACGTCGACGACAACTTCGCCGGTGACGCCGTGCGCTTTCACCACGCGCCCGACCACCAGGTCCATCAGCTTTGAGTTCCGCTACTGGTCGGTGTCCACCACGTCGACACGAATACCGCGCCCACCGATGCCTGCGACCAGAGTGCGTAACGCGGTCGCGGTGCGTCCCCCGCGGCCGATCACCTTGCCGAGATCATCGGGGTGCACGTGCACTTCCACGGTCCGGCCACGCCGATTGGTCACCATGTCGACCCGGACATCGTCGGGGTTGTCGACGATGCCACGGACCAGATGCTCGACCGCGTCGACGACGACGGTGCTCATCGCGCCACTCAACTCTCGGTCGCCTGGTCGCCGCCCGCAGCCGCCTGCTCAGGCTGCTCGGCCGGCGCCGGCTCAGCGGCCTGCTCGGGCTCAGGGGCCTGGTCCGCCTCAGCCGTCTTTTCGGCCTCAGCGGCTTTCTTGGCCGCGGCTTTCTTGGCCGGAGCCTTCTTCTTCGGTGTCGCGGCCTCGGTGGTGGGTCCACCCTCGGCGGCGGCGAGCGCGGCGTTGAACAGCTCAAGCTTGCTCGGCTTCGGTGCCCGGGTCTTCAGCTTGCCCTCGGCACCGGGCAGTCCTTTGAACTTCTGCCAGTCACCGGTGATCTTCAGCAGCTTCAAAACAGGCTCGGTGGGCTGAGCGCCCACAGACAGCCAGTACTGGGCACGCTCGGAGTTGATCTCGATGAGGCTCGGCTCTTCCTTGGGGTGGTAGCGGCCGATGATCTCGATGGCGCGGCCGTCGCGGCGGGTGCGCGAATCGGCGACCGCGATGCGGTACTGGGGATTGCGGATCTTGCCAAGCCGGGTGAGCTTGATCTTTACAGCCATGGTTAAGCGAACTCTCCTGTGGGTGTCACGCTGCAATTCAGCGACCCTGGCGGGATGCCAGTGTCCGGTTTTGCCTCGCGTGTCCGTCTGGCCGGGCGACACCTAAAACGGCAAGTCACGCGGCGGACAGCCGCCAATTGTGCCAGAGCACACCCGCACCGTCGAAATCCACTCAACGAGCGTCAGGGACTCCGGTCGAAGCATTTGGCCTCAACGCGGCGGCTCATCCGCCACCCCTGCGGCGTGCGCACGAACTCGTCCTCGTACCACAGGCCCAGCAGCATGGTGCTGGGCTTGTCGCCGCCGAACACCATCGGGTTGAAACAAAAGGTCCTCGCCGTTGCGGTGTCGCCGTCAACGCGGATCGACGGCAGCCCCAGCATGTGGGCGTAGTTGGCGAAGTTCGGCAACACCTCGGCCAGCCACGCCTTTACCTCCGAGTAGCGCCCAACTATTCCGTCGAAGGCGCTGTAATCGATATACGCATCCGGGGTGAACACCGTGTCGAGGTCGTCGAATCGACGCGAGTCGATGGCGGTGGAGTAGTCCACCAGCAGCTGCTGGATCTCCAAGCGGTCCGATATTTCGGCCAGGCTCAACATGGGAATTGATTGAACACGATGCCGCGGCGACGGCTACGCTCAGCGACCATGCGAAGGCTTGTGTCGTGTTTCGCTGTCGTCTTCGCCGCCGTGGTCGGCTGGCATGCCCCTACGGCCTCGGCCGACGCCGGTGCTCAGCCGGTGGGGTCGGTGGCAATACCCGACGGCCCGGCACAGACCTGGATCGTCGCTGACCTCGACACCGGCCAGGTGTTGGCCGCTCGCGACGAGAACGTGCGCCACCCGCCTGCGAGCACCATCAAAGTGCTGTTAGCGCTGGTGGTGCTGGACGAGCTGAACATGGACTCGACGGTCGTCGCCGACGCCGCCGACACCCAGGTGGAGTGCAGCTGTGTCGGAGTCAAACCGGGCCGCACCTACACCACACGCCAGTTGCTCGACGGCCTGCTGCTGGTGTCGGGGAACGATGCGGCCAACACCCTGGCCCACATGCTGGGCGGCCAGCAGGCCGCCGTGGCCAAGATGAACGCCAAGGCCGCCGCGCTGGGTGCGGCCAACACCGAGGCAGCTACCCCATCAGGTCTGGACGGGCCAGGCGGTTCGGGCTGGTCGACCGCGCATGACCTGGCCGCCATCTTCCGGGCAGCTATGGCCAATCCCCTGTTCGCGCAGATCACGGCGGCGCCGTCGGCCCCGTTTCCCGGTGACAGCGGCGAGCGCCAGATCGTCAACCAAGACGAGCTGCTGCAGCGATACCCCGGCGCGATCGGCGGCAAGACCGGGTTCACCAATGCCGCCCGCAAGACGTTCGTCGGGGCCGCCGCCCGCAATGGCCGGCGACTGGTCATCGCCATGATGTACGGCCTGGTGCACGACGGCGGACCCACCTACTGGGATCAAGCAGCCGGCCTGCTCGACTGGGGATTCACCCAAGGCCCGCAGTCGGCCATCGGCACCCTGTAGCCGCTCGAGACCGTCGACGTGTCCGCAATCCGCGAATCCGACCGTTTGACCGTCACGGTGATCGATTACGGCAAGTGGCGTGGCCGACTATGGACCCGCAGCATCCATCGCCTGCCGGGATACGGGGCCGCGGCATTCCGTTGATGAAATCGCTTGCCGACGAGGCGAAAATCCACACCTCGAATACCGGGACGCGGGTGCATCTGATGTGGACTGGGCTGCGCTGAACCCCGACTCAGCTCAATCGTCGTCCGGCACTTGGGCTATGGCGTCGAGCAGCGACACCAGAAGCGGTATCCGCTGCGCTTCGATGTCGGGCTGGGGCAGCACTGCTTGCACGATGGCCGCGCCGTCAAATGTGTTGGCGACCATGGCAACCACAGCGGCGAAGATGTCTTCCGGAAAACTGTCGGCGCCCGGAAGCGCCCGGGCGACGTCGTAGATCTTCGAGCTGTATTGCTCGAGGACGTTTTGCAAAGTCTCCTTGAGCTTTTCGTCGGTGCGCGCAGCGACCATCAGTTCGTACAACACCGCGTTTGTCGAATTACGGGTGATGTCCCGCAGAATCGTCAGCACAGCCTCCAAAGGCAGCCTGTCAGCGGGGATCTCGGCGACCTGCTTGGTGAACAAGTCGAGCTGGCGCCGTGACGCTTCATTTGCGGTGGCCGCCATGAAGTCGCCCATGGTGGCGAAGTGACGAAACAGCGCGCCGTCGGATACGTTGGCGCGCTTGCTGATCACCGCGGCTGACGCCCGCGCGTACCCGATCTCGGCGATGGTTGCGATGCTGGCGTCAAGCAGTCGGGCGACGGTTTCGTCGCGGCGTTGCTGCTGAGTCCTCGCCATGTCAGAGGAGTGCCCCGTGATCATGGTGAGCCGCTGCCCGCAAGAACCGGCCGGACTTCACCGTCTTTCCGTAGCCGTCGCGGAACTGGCCGTGTCGGCACACCACCCCGCCGCCCACACCGGTGGCGACGACGGCTGCATCGTTGCGATTGACCATGCGGCGCAAGCCGCCGTAGAACCCGACCGCCTCCTCGTAGTAGCCGTCCACCGACTCGTCCAGACCGGCCGGATCGATGACCACGAAATCCGCGCGGTCGCCCTGTCGCAGCGTGCCGGCGTCCAGCCCGAACCAGTCGGCCACTTCGGCGGTCAGCCGATACACCGCACGCTCGACGCTGAGGAAAGGATGGCCCGCGCGCTGGGCCTCCAGCACGCGCTTGAGCAGCCGTAGCGGATAGTTGTAGAACGCCATATTGCGCAGGTGCGCGCCCGCATCCGAGAAACCCATATGGACACTCCGTTCGGCGGCGAGCTTGTCGAGCTGCTTGCGCCGATGGTTGGCGACCGTGGTCGTCCACCGGACGTTTCGCTCACCGTTGTCGACCAGCACGTCCAGGAACGCATCCAACGGATGCAGTCCGCGCTCATCGGCGATCGCCCCGAAGCTCTTGCCGATCAACGATGTATCCGGACACTCGACAATCACCGCATCGTGAAAATCGCGATGCCACAACGCGGGTCCAAGCTTTTTGCGGTCGAATTCCCGGCGGAATTCGCGCCGGTAATCGATGTCGGCCAGCAGCTCGTTGCGCTCAAGCTGGTCGCGCAGATGCAGGGCTGCGGTTCCTGCGCCGAACTCCTCGAAGACCGGGAGATCGATCCCGTCGGAGTACAACGTGAACGGCACGGGCAGGTGCTGCAACCGTACCTGTGAGCCAAGCACCACGTTGAGCAGCCGGGTCCCGGGTCCGAAGACATATACGGCCCCGGGTGCCGACTTGGTGTCCGCCGATACCAGCAGGCTCATCCGCACCGGCTTGCGGCGCCCGAACATTGGGCTGCTGGACAAGAAAAACAGCAGCGCCGATGACGGCTTGGCGACATTGGGCGCGCTCTGCAGAATCCGGTCCCGCCTGCGCAGCACCTCGATCAGCGTGCGCCGTTCCCGCCACGTCGCGAACGTCGACGGCAGCGCACGCGACCGGTACCGGTCGCCGTCGAGTTTGTCGATGGCCGCGTCCATCCCCGACATGCCCAGCAGCCCTGCGTCGAGTGCCTCGTCCAGCAACGCCGCCATCCGCTCGAGTTCGGCGTCGGTCGGTCGCACTTCGTCGTCGGTGGCCCGGCCCAGGCCGAGCACCGCGGTCCGCAGATCCGAATGGCCGATGAGCGAGCCGACGTTCGGGCCAAGGGGCAGCTCGTCAAGCGCGGCAACGTATTCAGCGGCCGTCGACCAGGTCTTCTCGGCTTGTAGCGCGCCGAACACAAACTCGCGCGGCACCGCCTCGACCCTGCTGAACAGGTCGGCCGCGTCGGCGGCGTCGGCGTAAACCGTCGACAGCGAACAGTTTCCCAGCAGCACCGTGGTAACGCCGTGGCGCACCGACTCGCGCAATCCGGGGTCCAGCAGCACCTCGGCGTCGTAATGGGTATGCACGTCGATGAAGCCGGGGACGACCCACTTGCCGGCCGCATCGATCACTTCGGGGCAGCCCGTCTCGTCCAGCGGTTCGGCCGACACTGCTGCGACGACGCCGTCGCGGATTCCAAGGGTGCGCTGCTGCGGCGAACGGCCGGTGCCGTCGAACCACAGGCCGTCGCGGATGACCACGTCGTAGCTCACGGTGCCTCCCGGTGGTGGGGTCCGGCGAGCGTAGCAGAGTTAGTAAGTACTTACAATCTTTCGCTGTCGCGTCGTCGTGACCACGGGCTCAGCGAGTACGGGTCGTAGTGGCGGGCGCAGTCGGAGTAGTTGGCTCCGGGCTGGGCATGACGAGCCCCGGTGGCACGTCGCCGACCCGCCCAGCCACCGCGGGGATCACGATCTGACCTCCTTTTTGAGCGCATTCGTCGGTCTCGACGGTCACGGTCATCACGCCGCGTAGTGGGCCGTGCTCCTGTGGTTGCAGTGAGATGACCTGCGTGGTGGTCTCGTTGGCCGTTGTTCCGTGTGGCCCGAGGCATGGGAACTTTACGGTTTCCGGCCGTGACTGCCAGGCGCCGTCGCGGAAATCCAGGACTAGGACGTGGGTGCCGGCTGTCGTACTGACTGTTTGGTGGTTGTCGTCGTCCAGCAAGATTCCGCTGGCGACGCATCCCGCGGGTGTGCACGACGCGCGGAAGGCCCACCAGGTGGTCACGTTGGGTGGCTGCGGGTCGGGCGCGTCATTGTAGGTTTGCTGCGCACGGTTGACGTCGACCTGGTAGGTGCCGTCGAGCATGTCACCTGGCCCCGGTGCCGCGCTCTTGGTCGTCGGGGCCGGCGCCGCAGTCGAAGTCCGCGTTGTCGGGATGGCGACGGGGGTGGACGGCGCCTGGGTCTTGCGGCTGAGCATGACACCGGCCAGCACGCCGACCAAGGTGAGCACCACCCCGACAGCCGACCCGAGCAAGATCCACGGCCACCGGCGACTCGCCGGGACCGCTACGGTAGCGCGCCGTCGTGGCAGCCGCCGCACCAGCGTTGCGATCACTCCCCCGCGAGGTTTGTAGGGCAGTTCGCCTGCGTCGGCTTGGCGTGCGACCCTCGCGTCGTCGGGGTAATCGAGGGTGAGTACGGCCTCGGGGCTGCGATCACCGACCGAGACGCCGGCCATTCCGCTCAGCGCGTCGGCGAACTGGCGACAGCTGCCGAACCGGTCGGCGGGGTTTTCGGCAAGCGCGGTGGACAGCGCGCCGTCGAGACGCCACAGATCCGGGTGCCGATCGCCGAGGGTGGGTGGCGCGGCGCTGCGCCGCTGACTGATGTCGACATCCTGGTACGGCGGCGCACCGGTCAGCAGATGAAATGCGGTGGCCGCCAGCCCATACTGGTCAGCGCGCCCGTCGATGCGCGAGCCGGTCAGCTGTTCGGGCGCGGCATAGGCGAGCGCGTCCGGGGTCAGCTCCTTGCGCGCCAGCCGTCGGAGGGTACCGATCTGTCGCGCTAAACCGAAGTCAGCCAACAGGATTCGTGGTTCACCGCCGCCCGGGTTGGTCAAAAAGATGTTGGCCGGTTTGACAGCGCGGTGCAACATTGCGCGTTGGTGCGCGTAATCCAGTGCCCAGGCGATGGCGGCGATGATCGACAGCGCCTCGCCAGCGGGCATCCCGGCCGGAAACTGCTCTCGCATGAGCTGCGCGGCGGTGATGCCGTTGAGGTACTCCATCGCGATCCACAGCTGTCCGTCGAACTCGCCGCGGCCATACACCTCCACGATGTGCGGGTGATACAGCGTCGCGGCGATCTCGGTCTCGCGGTGGAACCTTTCGCGAAACTTGCGGTCCGCTGTCATCGACCGGGGAAGGACTTTCAACGCGTCCTGGCGAGCAAGCGCCGGATGCTGAGCGAGATAGACCTCACCGGTGCCGCCAGTGCCCAGCATCCGAACGATGGTGTATCCAGCAAAGGTCGACCCAGGGGCCAACGGCATTCACCGATCCTATCGGCGGTCGCTGCCCCGCGTCTTGTCAGAACATCCGCCCGCGCAAGATCACCAGGTCGGGGCTTCTCAACACACTGGGACCATGCCGGGGATCGTCGTTGTAGCACAACAGGTCTGCCGAGGCACCGTGGTCCAGGCTGGGCCGGCCCAGCCAGCGTCGGGCATCCCATGACGCTGCGCCCAGCGCCTCGGTGGGACTCATCCCGATGCCCTTGAGCGCCTCGACCTCGTCGGCGATGCGGCCGTGGGCGACCATGGTGCCGGCATCGGTGCCGGCATACACCGCTACGCCGGCATCGCGCGCGGCGGCCATCCGCGAAGAGCACGTGGCGTGCAGGTCGCGCATGTGGGCGGCGTAGGTCGGGTACTTTTCCGCCGACGCAGCGATGCCGGGGAAGTTTTCGATATTGATTAGGGTCGGCACCAATGCGGTGCGGTGCTCGACCATCAGCTCGATGGTGTCGTCGGTGACTCCGGTGCCGTGCTCGATGCAGTCGATTCCGGCGTTGATCAAGCCCGGCAGCGCGTCCTCGCCGAAGACGTGCGCGGTGACCCGTGCTCCGTGGGAGTGCGCGGCGTCGATCGCCGTCTTGAGCACCTCGTCGGACCACAGCGGTGCCAGATCGCCGATGCGCCGGTCGATCCAGTCGCCGACCAGCTTCACCCATCCGTCGCCGCGCCTGGCTTGTTCGGCCACTAGCTGCGGCAGCTGCGACTCGTCGTCGAGTTCGATTGCGAAGCCCGGCGTATAGCGCTTGGGTCTGGCCAGATGCCGACCGGCGCGGATGATGCGCGGCAGGTCGGCATGCTCATCCAGGGGGCGGGTATCAGTCGGTGAGCCGCAGTCCCGCAGCAGCAACGCGCCGACGTCGCGTTCCGTCTGCGCCTGGTTGATCGCCTCGTCGAGTTCGATGGCGCCGTGCGCGCCCAGCCCGACGTGGCAGTGCGCGTCGACCAGTCCTGGGATGATCCAGCCGCCGTCGAAGACGGTGTCAGCGCCTGTGACTGGTTCGACGCTGATCTTTCCGTCGACGATCCAGCGCTCCAGCGGGGCGTCGTCGGGCAGGCCGTTGCCGCGGATGTGCAGTCGCACCCAGCGCCTACTTCTTGCCGGGGAACTTCAGTTGGGACAAGTCGAAATCCGCCAGCCCCGGTGGCAGCTCGTTGAGCCCTTCCGGCAGGTGCGACAGATCCGGGAATCCCGCCGGCATGCCGGCGCCCAGCGGGCTGCGCGGTTTCGGCGGGGTAGGACCGCGCTTCTTGCCCTTTTTCCCCTTGCCCCCCTTGGCTTTTCGCGACGATTTACGTCCCAGGCCCGGCATGCCCATGCTGCCCATCATCGACGACATCATCTTGCGGGCCTCGAAAAAGCGGTCGACCAGCTGGTTGACCTCCGAGACCGTCACACCCGAACCGTTGGCGATCCGCAGCCGCCGTGAGGCGTTGATGATCTTGGGGTCGGCCCGCTCCTCGGGTGTCATCCCGCGGATGATGGCCTGCAGGCGGTCGAGTTGTTTGTCGTCGACGGCGGCCAGTGCCTCCTTCATCTGGCCGGCGCCGGGCAGCATGCCCAGCAGGTTGCCGATCGGCCCCATTTTGCGGATCGCGAGCATCTGTTCGAGGAAGTCCTCCAGGGTCAGCTCGCCGGTGCCGATCTTGGCGGCGGCGGCCTCGGCCTGCTGGGCGTCGAAGACCTGCTCGGCCTGCTCGATCAGGCTCAGCACATCGCCCATGCCCAGAATGCGGCTGGCCATCCGGTCTGGATGGAACACGTCGAAGTCATCGAGCTTTTCGCCGGTGGATGCGAAAAGGATTGGCACACCGGTGACTTCGCGCACCGACAGGGCGGCGCCGCCGCGGGCGTCACCGTCGAGCTTGGTCAGCACGACGCCGGTGAACCCGACACCCGCGCCGAACGCCTCGGCGGTGGTGACGGCGTCCTGCCCGATCATGGCGTCGAGGACGAACAGCACCTCGTCGGGGCTGACGGCCGTGCGGATGGCGGCGGCCTGCGCCATCATCTCGTCATCGATGCCGAGTCGGCCGGCGGTGTCGACGATGACGACGTCGAAGTGCTTGGCCCGGGCCTCGGCGACTCCTTGGGAGGCCACGGC
>NZ_CAXUCH010000049.1:0-6576 GCF_964249325.1 uncultured Mycobacterium sp.
ATCCCAGCGCGTCGCCAGTCGCCGTCGTCGGCGATCAGGGCGTAGTCGAAGTCGTGTGTCCAATGCTGGAGCTGGAAGGCCGAGCCGTCGGGGGCGCTGCGGCGCGGCTCGTCGATCCAGGTGCCCGACGGCCACCCGGTGCACGACCGCAGCAACGCGGTGTGCAGGGTGCCGTCGGTTTCGACGGCGAAGCTGGGCACTCCGCGGTTGAGTAGCGCTACCGTTCGAGCCTCGAACGACGGCACCCCGGCGGGCACCTGCTGGGCGACTACGACCTCGGCATCGGCGAGGTCGTCGGCCAGCGCTTTGATCGCAGCGGCGAAGTCGGAGCCGTCGCGGCCGGCAATCACCAGCACCGGCAGTGCCCGGGGGTCGCGCAAGTCGGCACCGGGCACCCAGGCGCTGGCCAGCGACATCGCGGCGGGCACCCAGATCCGGGCCCGACCCGTCTGGCTCAACTGGCGGTCGAGCTCTGCGCTATAGCACGGGTCGGCCGCAGCCAGCACCGCTTTGGTGAACACGTTGCGGTCCGGCCCGCCCAGCGCAACCCGGGCATCGGGCAAATTCGAGTCGATGCCGAGGTGACCGTAGCGGGGTTTGTCGGCGCCGCTGCAGGTAGCCGTGACGCCGGCGCGCACCAGCGCGACCATCAGATCGCGTGCCAGCGGCCCTGACGTCGTCTCCGCCGGCGACACCACCTCGGCCACCGACACCGCCCGCACGGTATTGCCCGCGCAGACTCGGGCAGTCGAGGACAGCCCGAACCAGCCGTAGGCCGGGTTGTCCAACGTCCACGGATGTCGCGCGGTGTCCACCGACCGGCCCTGCTCGTGCAGGAGCGCGAAACCGCGGCCGACGACGGCGTCGCCGACCTCGCTGACCGGCATCGCGCCGGGCACCGGGCAGGGCCATCGCAGCCGCAGCAGGCGGTCGGCCCCGGTGAACTCATCGATGGTGGTCCGGCAGTCCACCCGCGCCATCCCGTGCCACAGCGTCAGCGTCTGGGTGTAGCGAAGCAGCCGGCCGATGCGACCACGTATGACGAGCCGCTGCCCGACCGGGCACTCGTAGGCACGCACCTGCGCACCTGTCTCCGACGAACACACGACCGGACCTTTGGGCAGCAGGTGCCACGGGCCTTCGCCGCCGGTCGGATGCGCCGGGTATTCCTCGTACACAGCCAGCTCGTTGCCCACCCGGCCGGCGGCGATCAGCTCGCGACCGTCGTGAACCCAAGACGACACCCCGCCACCACGGTCGGGGTCGACAGCCAGCCGGTAGTGCTCGTTGCCAATCACGTTGCCCCGCAACGGCTTCCAAGTCGGCGTCTGACCGGGAACCACCCGATAGGCCCGCCACCCCAGCGACGGTATGTCGCGCGCCAGAAATGTCACCGAGCATCCGTCGTGCTCGACTACCGCTGGTATCTCGCCGCCGTCGGCGTCGACGATCCGTGCCGGGGTATCGAAGCGGACGGTCACCACGTCAGTTCGCTTGTGCGCCAATGTGTTCCACACGACTGTTGCTTGTTCCGGGTCACCGTCGACCGCTCGCGACAACAGCGTCAGTGAGCGATCCCGCACTGTCCGGCCCAGTTCCGACGCCTCGCGCCAGCACGTGAGCAGGTCGAGGTACACCTGATCGGATTCCGAGCCGGTGATGGCGTCATGATGGGCGCCGTATGCCAACTGCACCCAGGCCTTGGCCAACGCCGCCTGCGGATACTGGGCGCCGGTCAGCAGCGCAGCGAACACCGCGAACTTCTCCGCGTCGAGGACCGCGGTTTCGGCGGCCCGGTTGGCCTGCTTGGTGTCGATGAACGACACGTCCTTGCCGGTGTAGATCGGGTTCATGTCGCGCGTTTGCGGCGACGACGCCAGCCCGCGGGCGTCCAGCTCGGCTCGCACTGCGGCGAAGAACTCCCGCGGCAGCGCGCACACGAACCGCGGCCAGGTGTAGCGGGCCGCCCAGTCCCGATGAATCGCGGTGACCCACTTGTTCGGCGGGGTGTAGTCGGTGCCGACCGGCAATAGCACATTGCGGGTGAGCGCGACCTGCTTGAGCTGCTCGAACAGCCGGTAGGTGGCCTGCTCCGCCTCGGCAAGAGACGTCGACTCGTCCATCCACCAGCCGGCCGAGTAGTGCGCCGGCATGTAGTGGGTGAGCAGCCCGCGCCCAGACGGGGCGATCCACTCGAATTCGCTGCAAAACTGCATGCCCGCCAGCCCCACGTCGCTGTGCGTCGGCCCCCACTGGTGATGCGGCCCGCGCGCCCACGAACTCGTCAGCCCGGCGTCGGCGGCCAAGCCGGGAAACTGCGGATCGTGGCCGAACGCGTCGAGCTGCCATGCCGTTGCCGGCTCGGCGCCCAGCGCGTCGCACTGAAAGCCACTGCCGTGCACGAAGTTTCGGATCGTCGTCTCCGGCCCAGTCAGATTGGTGTTGGGTTCGTTGTAGGTGCCGCTCATGATCTCGACGCGGCCCTCGTCAAGAAACCGCCGCAGGTCGGCGCGGTCCTCGGGATGGGTGTCCCAATAGGGCTTGAGGTAGTCGACTTCGGCGAGGACGAACTTGTACTCGGGTTCGCGGCGGGCCATCTCCAGATGCGCGCGCACCAGCTCGAAGCCGTTGCTCTGGCGGCATCGTCCGGGCGGATCCTCGCGCCACACGCTGGTGTAGGCGCCCTGGGTGTTCCACCACACCGGGTCGTAGTGGAAGTGGCTGATCATGAACATCGTCCACCCTGGTTCGGCCACGGTGAAGGTGAACGCCACCGCTGAATCGTCGGCGCGAACTCGCGCGCCATGTCGCGCGCCGATGAGCGGGTCGTCGACCATGACCGGGATTTCCACCACCCCGTCACCGGCCGCCGCCACAGCCTCCCCCGCGACGCCAGGGCCGTCGACGCGGACCGGCGTCGGTTGGCCGCAGCCCGTATAGGTCACGCGGGCCAGCTGCAGCGGCGCATCGGGCGGCCCGACGAACAGCTCGGTCGATTCTGCGGTGAGCACCCGCATCCCCGCACTTTACGACCAGGACTCAGCGGCGGGAGACGTCGACGACGAGGGGGCGGTGATCCGAGATTGTCAGCTTGGCCGTCGATACGTTCTCAGTGGTCAGCAGGCGGTCGTCGGTCAGGATGTGGTCGAGCTGACGCTCGGGTGCGTCGGCGGGAAACGTGGGCGCGGTTGCCAGCGGCCGCAGTCCTGACCAACGCTGCGGCGACGGCGGGGTCATGTTGAGGTCACCCATCAGCACCCGCGGGCCCGGAAAGCCGCGCAGATCACGGGCCAGCCGGCGCAGCTGGACGCGGTTCCAGCCGGGAACGAACGACAGGTGGGTATTGGCCACGGTCAGCGGGCCCACGTCGGTGTCGAAGCGCGCGATCACCGCCGCGCGGGGTTCTTCGTCGACGATTTGCACGCGACCGGGGCCGGGCAGATACATCGGGAACTTCGCCGGGATCCGCGGCAGCCGCAGCACCTGCCAGGTCAGTGCCGGAAACCGCGACAGCAGCGCGATGCCATACGCGGCGGTACCGGGCTGCTCCTCCCCGGTCGCGGCCATCCAGGTCGCGCCGGGAGTGCCCGAGATCGCGGCGACGAACCGGTGGCTGACCGCGCCCATCGCCTCCACCGCGACCGCGGTCAGGTCGGCCATCGCCGAGCGCGGCTGCTCGCAGTCGACCTCCTGCAACGCCAGCACATCGGCGTCCAGGTGCGTCACGCAGTCAGCGAGCCGGTCCAGGTCTACCTCGCCGTCGTCGAGGCTGCGTCCGTGCAGGATGTTGAAGGTAGCCAGCCGCATGGGTACTACCTACCCACCATGACGAGCACCGGATCACCCGAGACCGCGGCGGTGGCGCGCAGTGAGGACTTTCGCGAGGCGCTGCGACGCGCCGCGTCGGCGCTCAAGGCGCACGGCCCGGAGTTCGCTCTCGCGGGCAGCTATGCCCTATGGGTATTCGGCGGCCCGGAACCGGTGCACGACGTCGACTTCGCCGTCGCGGAATCCGATGCCGACGCCGCGGCGATGACGCTGGCCACCGCCGGGTTCAGCATCGACCGCACGCCGGAGGACTGGCTGTTCAAGGCCTGCCTCGACGACGTCGTCGTGGACGTGCTGCACCGGATCAACGGTGTCCCGGTCGACGAGGCCACGATCAAGTCGGCCAAGAGCTACGAGGTCCTGGCGATCCGCATGCGGGTGCTGTCACCCACCCAGGTGATGGCCGAGAAACTGTGCTCGCTCAACGAGCACCGCTGCGACTTCGCCACGCTGCTACCCGCCGCGCGAGCCGTGCGCGAACAAGTGGACTGGGACGAGGTCCGCGCAAACACGGCCGACAACGACTTCGCGGCGGCGTTCCTGGTGCTCACCGATCGGCTGGGCATTACTGTCTAGCTCACCATGCCTGCCCTCGCCCCACCCGTCGCCGACGAACGCCAGGCGCTGCGGGAATACCTGGCCTACCACCAGAGCGCGTACTTTGCGGTGTCCCACGGTCTGACCGATGAGCAGGCCCGCTCCACGCCGACGGTCAGCGCGCTGTCGATCGGCGGGTTGATCAAACACGCCACCGGCATGCAGCGGACCTGGATGGCGCGGGTAGCCGCCGCGCCCGAGGCCCCGCCGAAGGACACGCGCCCGTTCAAGGAGATCGCCAAGGAATTCGGAGACCAGCACGTGATGCGCCCCGACGAGACGCTCGCCGGACTGCTAGGCGCATTCGAGGAGCAGAACGCCAGATCGCTGCACCTGACGGAAACCGCGGACCTCGATGCGGCGGTGCCCGTCCCGCAAGACATTCCCTGGTTTCCCAAGAACATCGGTGCCTGGTCGGTGCGATGGGTGATCCTGCATGTCATCAACGAGCTGGCCCGGCACGCGGGGCACGCCGACATCATCCGGGAAAGCATCGACGGCGCAACGATGTACGAGCTGATCGCCGCCCGCGAGAACTGGGAACCACAGCCGTGGCTGACTCCGTGGCGGCCGCGCGGCGCGACGTGAGCGGGCTCACGCCGATTGGGAGTTGACAGCAACCCTTTGGCACACTGGCTCGAATGAGCTCCACCAACCACCGCGAGGTAACCAAGATCGATCGGGTGCCCTTGCCGGTCGAGGCGGCCCGCATCGGCGCGACGGGATGGCACGTCACCCGTACCGCCGCCCGCGTCATCACCAAATTGCCGGGCCGTGGTGGCTGGCAGCAGAAGGTCATCAAGCAGATGCCGCAGACCTTCGCCGAACTGGGGCCCACCTACGTCAAGTTCGGGCAGATCATCGCGTCGAGCCCGGGCGCGTTCGGGGAATCGCTGTCCCGCGAATTTCGCAGCCTGCTCGACGCGGTGCCGCCCGCCAAACCCGCCGAAGTGCACAAGCTGTTCATCGAGGATCTCGGCGCCGAGCCGTCGGAGTTGTTCGCCGAGTTCGACGAGCAGCCGTTCGCCTCGGCGTCGATCGCCCAAGTGCATTACGCCAAGCTGCACACCGGCGAAGACGTTGTCGTCAAGATCCAGCGCCCGGGCATCCGGCGCCGGGTAGCCGCCGACTTACAGATCCTGAAACGCTTCGCTCAGCTCGTCGAGTTGGCCAAGCTGGGCCGGCGGCTATCAGCCCAGGACGTCGTCGCCGACTTCGCCGACAACCTCGCCGAGGAGCTGGACTTCCGGTTGGAAGCACAGTCGATGGAGGCGTGGGTGGCGCATCTGCACACCTCGCCGCTGGGCAAAAACATCCGGGTCCCGACCGTGTACTGGAACTACACCACCGAGCGGGTGCTGACCATGGAGCGGGTGCAGGGCATCCGCATCGACGACGCAGCTGCTATCCGCAAGGCCGGATTCGACGGCACCGAGCTGGTCAAGGCGCTGCTGTTCAGCCTGTTCGAGGGCGGACTGCGGCACGGGCTGTTCCACGGGGACCTGCACGCCGGCAACCTCTACGTCGACGAGCAGGGCCGCATCGTATTCTTCGACTTCGGCATCATGGGTCGCATCGAACCGCGTACCCGCTGGCTGTTGCGCGAGCTGGTCTATGCGCTGCTGGTCAAAAAGGACCACGCCGCCGCCGGCAAGATCGTCGTGCTGATGGGCGCGGTGGGCACCCTCAAGCCGGAAGCCCAGGCCGCGAAGGATCTCGAGGCGTTTTCGACTCCACTCACCATGCAGTCGCTGGGCGAGATGTCGTATGCCGCGATCGGCCGGCAGCTCTCCGCACTGGCCGACGCCTACGACGTCAAGCTGCCCCGCGAGCTGGTACTGATCGGCAAGCAGTTCCTCTACGTCGAGCGGTACATGAAGCTGCTCGCGCCGAAGTGGCAGATGATGTCGGACCCGCAGCTCACCGGCTACTTCGCCAACTTCATGGTGGAGGTCAGCCGCGAATACGACCCCGACAGCACTGGTGTCGCGCATGGCGGATGAGCAGCTGGCCCAATCAGCCCAGGTGCCGGTGAGGTCCGGCAGTGCTCGCTCCGGCGATCTCGACATCTACTACGAGGACATGGGTCACCCCGACGACCCGGCCGTGCTGCTGATCATGGGGCTGGGCGCACAACTGCTGCTGTGGCGC
>NZ_CAXUCH010000049.1:6586-24525 GCF_964249325.1 uncultured Mycobacterium sp.
GGCTGAGGGTCATCCGCTACGACAACCGCGACGTCGGCCTGTCCAGCAAGTTCGATCGGCAGAAAGCCAGTGGATCCCGAATCGTTCAGATGGTCAAGTTCTGGCTCGGGCTGCCCGCCAAGTCCGTCTACACGCTGGAGGACATGTCCGACGACGCCGCCGCGGTGCTCGACCACCTCGGCATCGAGCACGCGCACATCGTCGGCGCGTCGATGGGCGGGATGATCGCGCAGATCTTCGCGGCGCGCTTCCCCGAGCGGACGCGATCGCTGGCGGTGATCTTCTCCAGCAACAACCGGCGCTTTCTGCCGCCGCCGGCGCCGCGCGCCTTGATGGCCGTGCTCAAGGCGCCGCCGCCCAGCTCGCCGCGGGAGGTGATCGTCGCCAACGCGATGCGGGTAACCCGCATCATCGGCAGCCCGGCTTACCCGGCGCCGGAGGAACGCATCCGCGCGGAGGCGATCGAGGGCTACGAACGCAGCTTTTACCCGTGGGGCGTACCACGACATTTCGGTGCCGTACTGGCCAGCGGCAGCCTGGTCCGCTATGACCGGCGGATCACCGTGCCGACGGTCGTCATCCACGGCAAGGCCGACAAGCTGATGCGGCCCTCGGGCGGGCGCGCGGTGGCTCGCGCGATCAGAGGGGCCCGGCTGGTGTTGTTCGACGGCATGGGCCATGAGCTGCCCGAACAGCTGTGGGATCGGGTGATCGGCGAGCTCAAGAGCAATTTCGCCAGGGCCGCCTAGGTCGGTTAGCATGCCTCGAGCACGCAATGGGAGGCCGGTTCGGCTACAGTCGCCGACGCCCTAGCCACACCGGTGAATGCCGCGAAGGCCCAGAAAGGCGCACCACTGTCATGGCAGAAAAGCTGACCCCGCACTTCGAGGACGTTCAGGCCCACTACGACCTGTCCGACGAGTTCTTCGCGCTCTTCCTCGACCCGACCCGCACCTACAGCTGCGCATACTTCGAGCGTGACGACATGACGCTGGAGGAAGCCCAGATCGCCAAGATCTACCTTGCGCTGGGCAAGCTGGGTCTGCAGCCCGGTATGACGCTGCTGGACGTCGGCTGCGGCTGGGGTGCCACGATGCGCCGGGCCATCGAGAAGTACGACGTCAACGTCATCGGCTTGACGCTGAGCAAGAACCAAGCCGCCCATGTCCAGAAGATGTTCGACCAGGTAGACACTCCCCGCTCCCGGCGGGTGCTGCTGGAGGGCTGGGAGCAGTTCGACGAGCCCGTCGACCGGATCGTTTCGATCGGCGCGTTCGAGCATTTCGGCCACGACCGCTACGACGACTTCTTCACAATGGCCCACGATGTGCTGCCCGACGACGGCGTGATGTTGCTGCACACCATCACCGGGCTGACCGGACCTCAGTGCATCGAGCGCGGCATCCCACTGACTTTCGACATGGCCCGGTTCATCAAATTCATTGTGACCGAGATCTTTCCGGGCGGCCGGCTGCCCTCGATAGAAATGGTCGAGGAGCGCTCGGCTAAAGCCGGTTTCAAGCTGACACGTCGCCAGTCGCTGCAGCCGCACTACGTCAAGACCCTCGAGCACTGGGCCGCAGCGCTGGAGTCGCACAAGGACGAGGCCATCGCGATTCAGTCCGAAGAGGTCTACGAGCGGTATATGAAGTACTTGACCGGGTGCGCGAACGGTTTCCGGACCGGCTATATCGACGTCAACCAATTCACGCTGGAAAAGTGATTCACAAGGTTTCAGCTTTCCCGGTGGGAATGCCGACGTCAGGTATGGTTGCACGTCACTGCCCGACGTTTCGTGCGTGCATCAGCCACTGAACATCGACCAGGAGAACAAGACGACCATGTCTGAGCAGCCGACTGGCACCACGAACACGCGGACGCGCCCCGAAGACATCCAAGCCCACTACGACCTGTCCGACGACTTTTTCGGCCTCTTCCAGGACTCGACCCGCACCTACAGCTGCGCCTACTTCGAGCGTGACGACATGACGCTGGAAGAGGCCCAGATCGCCAAGGTCGACCTGAACCTGGACAAGCTGGACCTCAAGCCGGGGATGACGCTGCTCGACGTCGGATGCGGCTGGGGCACGACGATGAAGCGGGCCATCGAAAAATACGACGTCAACGTCATCGGGCTGACCCTGTCGAAGAACCAGCGCGACCACTCACTGCGGCTGCTGGGCGAGATTGACACCAAGCGCTCGCATCGGGTGCTGCTGCAGGGCTGGGAAGATTTCCAGGAACCCGTCGACCGGATCGTGTCCATCGAGGCCTTCGAGCACTTCGGCTTCGAGAATTACGACGACTACTTCAAGAGGTGTTTCAACATCATGCCCGAGGACGGGCGGATGACCGTGCAGAGCAGCGTCGGCTATCACCCCTATGACCTGCACGCGCGGGGCAAGAAGATCACCTTCGAAACGGCGCGATTCATCAAGTTCATCATCACCGAGATCTTTCCGGGCGGGCGTATCCCGACCACCCAGATGATGGTCGAGCACGGCCAGAAGGCCGGTTTCATTGTGCCCGAACCGCTTTCGCTGCGGCCGCACTACGTCAAGACCCTCACAATTTGGGGTGATGCGCTGGAAGCCAACCGGGACAAGGCCTTTGAGATCACCTCGGAAGAGGTCTACAACCGGTACATGAAGTACCTGCGCGGTTGCCGCGACTACTTCGCAGACGAGGCCCTCGACTGCAGCCTGGTCACCTACCTCAAGCCCGGCGCGGTGGCGTAACTTTTTCGCACGCTGCTGTCGGATTAGGGCTGCGTCGTTCGTCGGACAGGTAGAGAGTGGAACAGCGGGTTCCGCTCACTACCGGAGGTGACCACGATGCAGTACTTCGCCCTGTTGATCAGCAAGGAGCAGGACCACACGCCCGAAGAGCGGGGCTCGGTGATGGCGGCATTCGAGAGCTTCCACGCCAAAGCCGGGTCGGCAATCCGGGCTGGTGATGCGCTGTTGCCGCAAATGGCGGGCACCCGGATCACTGGTGGTCCGGAAGCACCGACTATCACCGACAGCCCGTTCGCCGAGACCGCAGAGGTGGCTTGCGGTTACTACGTGTTCGAGGCCGAAAACCTCGACGAGGCCTTGGCGTTCGCGCGCGACGTCCCGGTTGCCCAGTACGGCGCGGTCGAAGTACGACCGACTTACCACACTGTCGATCCCGATTGGTCGCGCTCCGGCGGTGGGCAGTGGCTGGCGCTGCTGCTGGAACCACCGGCAGCCGTCAATATCCCCGGCTCGCCGGAGTGGCAGGCCGAAGCCGCCAGGCACGGCGAATTCGCTGCTGGCGTGGGCGACCACATTGTGGGCGGCGCCGCGCTGCACGAGCCGTCGACGGCGACCACGGTTCGTGTCCGCGACGGCGAGGTGCTGTTGACCGACGGGCCATACCCGGAAAGCGCCGAGATCGCGACCGGCTTCTACCTGCTGTCTGCCGCCGACCGTGACGAGGCCGTCAAGCTCGCGTCGCAGATCCCGGCTGGCGCTGTGGAGTTACGCCAGTTGGCGGGAGTCTCCGGTCTGTAAACCGCATGGCTGACCTGGACAGCGTCTTTCGGCGCGAATGGGGTCCGGCCGTGGCCACGCTCGCCCGCTGGTCCGGCGATCTCACCGTTGCCGAAGACGCTGTCCAGGAAGCTTGCGCCGAGGCGCTGCGGGCATGGCCGCGCGACGGTGTGCCCGAGCATCCCGGCGGCTGGCTGGTGACGGTTGCCCGCAATCGCGCCCGCGACCGGTTGCGCCGTGAATCGGTGCGCCCCGGAAAGGAATTGGCAGCGGTGGTGGACGAGATCCGGGCACGCACTGAGCACACCGATCCGCATCCGGTGCGTGATGACGAGCTGCGGATGATGTTCACCTGCGCGCATCCGGCGCTGGACCGAGCATCGCAGCTGGCGCTGACGCTGCGGCTGGTGTCCGGCCTGACCGTCGCCGAGATCGCCCGTGCGCTGCTGCAGACCGAGGCCGCAGTTGCTCAGCGAATCACCCGCGCCAAGAACAAGGTTCGGCACGCCAACATCCCGCTGCGGGTGCCGCCGGCCGAGTTGCTACCCGAGCGGACCCCGCATGTGCTCAGCTGTATCTACTCGGTTTTCACCGAGGGTTACTGGTCGACGGCGGGGCCCTCGGCGATCCGAGACGAACTCTGCGACGAGGGTGTCCGGCTGGCAGGAGAGCTGTGCGCGCTGATGCCTGCCGAACGCGACGCGCATGCGCTGGCGGCCCTTGTGCTGCTTCATGATTCGCGGCGAGCGACCCGAGTGGACGCTAACGGGGCGTTGGTGCCGCTGGAGGAGCAGGACCGCCGCCGCTGGGATCGCGCGCGCATCGCCCGCGGCCTGGACCGACTGCGACTGGCCGAAGGATCGACCGGCCCATATCTTCCCCAGGCCGTGATCGCCGCCCTGCACGCGACGGCCCCGTCGTGGGAAGAGACCGACTGGCAGGCCATCTGCGCGGGTTACGACCGGCTGCTGCTGGGGGCCAACTCTCCGGTGGTGCGGGCCAACCGCGCCCTGGCGGTCGGGTTGCGGGATGGCCCAGAGGCCGGGCTGGCTGCGCTGGAGGAGGTCGCGCATGATCCGCGGGTGGCCCGGATGGTGCCGCCGATCCGAGCCGACCTGCTGCGTCGCGCGGGCCGGCCTGCAGAAGCGCTCACCTGGTACCGAAAAGCCTTGGACGCCAACGGCTCAGAGGCAAGTCGCGAGTTCCTACGCCGCCGCATCGCCGAATGCGGGGGGTAGCTTTCTGTGCCGACCAGACGCAAAAGCCCCCGACACGCCGAGAAAGAAGGGGCTTTTGCGTCTGCTCGCGCGGGTTAAACCTCAGCGAAGTTGCGGGTAATGGTCGGGTCGACCGGAATGCCGGGGCCCGTGGTCGTCGAGATCGTAACCTTCTTCAGATAGCGGCCCTTTGACGTCGACGGCTTGACCCGCAGCACCTCGTCGATTGCCGCGCCGTAGTTTTCCGCCAGCCGCTTCTCGTCGAACGAGGCCTTGCCGATGATCAGGTGCAGGTTGGCCTGCTTGTCGACCCGGAAGTTGATCTTGCCGCCCTTGATGTCGGACACGGCCTTGGCGACGTCGTTGGTGACGGTGCCGGTCTTCGGGTTCGGCATCAGGCCGCGCGGACCCAGAATCCGAGCAATACGCCCAACCTTGGCCATCTGATCGGGCGTGGCGATCGCGGCGTCGAAGTCCAAAAACCCGCCCTGGATCTTCTCGATCAGGTCGTCGCTGCCGACCACGTCCGCGCCGGCCGCCTCGGCCTCGGCGGCCTTCTCTCCCACGGCGAACACCGCGACTCGCGCGGTCTTACCGGTGCCGTGCGGCAGGTTGACCGTGCCGCGCACCATCTGGTCGGCCTTGCGCGGGTCAACCCCAAGGCGGATGGCCACCTCGACCGTCGCGTCCTGGTTCTTCGACGACGTTTCCTTGGCCAGCTTGGCCGCTTCCAGCGGGGTGTAGACCCGGGTGCGGTCCACCTTCTCGGCGGCCGCGCGATATGCCTTGCTTTTCTTGCTCATTCGATTCCATCCGATCAATGGTTGTGGTCACGATGCGGGCCGCAGCTGGCCCTCCCACGGCTTGCAGACTATTCGACGGTGATACCCATCGACCGGGCAGTGCCGGCGATGATCTTGGCCCCCGCGTCGATGTCGTTGGCGTTGAGATCGGCCTTCTTCGTCTCGGCGATCTCGCGCACCTGGCCCCAGCTGACCTTGGCCACCTTGTTTCGATGCGGCTCGGCGGAGCCCTTCTGCACGCCGGCGGCCTTGAGCAACAGCTTGGCAGCCGGCGGCGTCTTGAGCGCAAACGTGAAGCTGCGGTCCTCGTAGACGGTGATCTCCACCGGGATCACGTTGCCGCGCTGGTTTTCCGTCGCAGCGTTGTAGGCCTTGCAGAACTCCATGATGTTGACGCCGTGCTGGCCGAGCGCAGGGCCGACCGGCGGCGCAGGGTTGGCCTGCCCCGCCTCAATCTGCAGTTTGATCAGCCCGACGACCTTCTTCTTCTTCGGGGCCATGTGTTCCTTTCCGGTTCTAGAGCTTGGAGACCTGAGTAAAGGTCAGTTCCACCGGTGTCTCGCGGCCGAAGATGGACACCAGCACCTTGAGTTTCTGCTGTTCGGCGTTGACCTCGCTGATTGTGGCGGGCAGCGTGGCAAACGGCCCGTCCATGACCGTGACGGACTCGCCGACCTCGTAGTCGACCTCGATGACCGGGCGCTCCAGCCCACCCTCGCTGGCCGCGGCAGGGGTGCCCGCGGCGCCCTTGGCCGGCTTCTTCGCCGCCTTCTGCGGCAGCAGGAATTTCACGACGTCGTCGAGCGAAAGCGGCGACGGACGCGAGGTCGCGCCGACGAACCCGGTCACGCCGGGCGTGTTGCGCACCGCGGACCACGAGTCGTCGGTCAGGTCCATGCGCACCAAGATGTAGCCCGGCAACACCTTGCGGTTGACCTGCTTGCGCTGACCGTTCTTGATCTCGGTGACCTCTTCGGTGGGCACCTCCACCTGGAAGATGTAGTCGCCGACGTCGAGGTTTTGCACGCGCGTCTCGAGGTTGGCTTTCACCTTGTTCTCGTAGCCCGCGTAGGAGTGGATGACATACCACTGGCCCGGCTTGCTGCGTAGCTCCGCCTTGAGCGCTTCGGCAGGGTCGAGCTCTTCGGCCGGCTCACCGGCCTCCGGTTCGGTTGCAGCAGGCTCACCGGCAACGGGCTCACCGGCGCCCGGCTCGGCCACGTCCGGCTCGGTTACACCTACGTCGTCAGCCACGGAGTCCGGGTTGACCTCCGCCTCGGCTGTCTGCAGGTCGACCGCTTCACCCGAGGGCATATCGCCGTCGAAGGTAGTCACGGTTCTTCGTCCTCTCTCATAACTTTCTGCGGCCCTAGCCGAACACCAGCAGCACCAGCTTGGCCAGGCCGAAGTCCGCCAGCCCAATCAGCGCCACCATGAACGCCAAAAAAGCCAGCACCACCGATGTGTAGGTCATCATCTGCTTGCGGTTCGGCCAGATCACCTTGCGCAGCTCGGCAACGACCTGCTTGAGGTAGGTGAATACGAACGCGAACGGGTTGCGCGACGGGCCCGCCGCCTTCTTGGCGGTCTTGACCTTGGTGTCGGTGCCGTCCCTGCCGAGCTCGACAGCCTGGGAAGCCTCCGCGCGCGCCCGCGACCGCTTGCCGGTGGGCCGCGCTGGCCGCGTCACCACGGCCGTCCGGCCGCCGCGGCCTTCCTCAGTGTCGGTGCCGGCGTCGGCATCGACGCGCTCGTCGCTCACCGCCTGCTCCTTTGTTCGCCTCGTCGGTCTGCCCTATGGTCACCCTCCAGTGTCCACCATGACACGGATCCAGCAGGGGCGACAGGACTTGAACCTGCAACCTGCGGTTTTGGAGACCGCTGCTCTGCCAGTTGAGCTACGCCCCTTTGCGGTTGTCGGCCAACCTGCGCTGCTGCGGGGCTCAACATCAGCGCCACTCCTCAGCATCGCATCGCTTAAGCATCGTCGTCGGCGCGCATAGCGCGCGCGCCACCCGTTTTAGAACCGGACAGCGCGCTGGTGATGGGCAAACCCCGAGGTGTGAGTGTACATCGGAGCAGGTGTCAGGTACTAATCACGCGATCCGGATGACCTGGCCGGATTCCCGGTCCCACCTGATCATGGCCGAGCCCTCACCCTGCTGGCCCATCAGCGTTGTGTAGGCCTCCAGGACCAGTTCCCCGCCGTCGTTGGTGCAGAGGTTCCTGGTGACGACGATGTCGGCGCCGAACCGCTCGTGCACCGAATGGATGTCCATGCGGGCCCACAGTTTATCGCCGGCCTTGATCGGCTTGTGGTAGATGAACTTCTGGTCGACCTGCACGATCTGCATGGTCTCGTAGCCAGTGTCCACATGCCTGAAAAAGTCGTTCTGGACGAGTTTGGCGAAGATCGACGCAAAGGTCAGCGGCGCGACAATGTTGTCGTAACCGAGTTCGGCGGCCGCGTCCTCGTCGTAGCTGGCGGGGTCGTCGCACTTGATCGAGTTGGCAAAGGCACGGATTTGCTCGCGGCCCACGACGAAATAGTCCGGATACCGCCAGACCATCCCCCGGATGTCGGTTTTGATGGCGCTCACGGCTACGCCAACTTTGCCGACGCGATGGCCCGGCCGAAGATCTTCTTGCCCCCGGTGGTGGCCGTCAACGCGATCGTCACCGACTTGCTCTCCGGGTCGACCGACTTCACCCGGCCGTTGAACACGAGCTCAGCGCCCTTGCCGTCGTTGGGCACCGGCACCACCGCGGTGAACCGCACGTTGTACTCGGTCACCGCACCCGGGTCGCCGACCCATGACGTGACATAGCCGCCGCCAATGCCCATGGTCAGCATGCCATGCGCGATCGCGGTATCCAGACCCACGTGCTTGGCGATTTCGTCGTCCCAGTGGATCGGGTTCAGGTCGCCGGAGACTCCGGCATAGTTCACGAGATCCTGGCGAGTCAGCGCGTACACCTTCTCCGGAAGCTGATCACCCACCTTCACCGAGCTGAACTCACGCAGCGCCATCAGAAAAGCCCTCTTCTCCTTCTTCACCGGCACGACCCGCCAAGGTCGTGTAGGTCTCCATCACTGCCTCGCCAGAGTCGTTGGTGCAGACGTTCTTGGTGACGATGATGTCGGTGCCGTGCGCCTTGCGCACCGAATCGACGTACACATCGCAATACAGCTTGTCGCCCGCCTTGATCGGCTTCAAATACTTCACCACTTGGTCAACTTGGACGATCTGGGCGTCGTGTATGGCGATGTTGGCGTACTCGAAGAACGCCGATTGGGCTTGGTAGCCGAATACCGAGATGAACGTCAGCGGCGCGGGCAACCCGTCATAGCCGAGTTCAGCGGCCGCCTTGTCCTCGAAGAATGCGGGGTCGTCGTGTTTGACGGCTGCCGCGTACTCGCGGATCTTCTCCCGCTCCACCTGGTAATGGTCGGGGTAGCGGAAATGCATCCCGACGATGTCTGCGGTCAATGGCACGGCTTTAGAACCTACTTGCTCAGGCGGACTGACAGTTTGAGGGTTGGCGTTAGCGCGTTTCGCGGTGCGGCTGGTGCTTTCCGCAGTTCGGGCAGAACTTCTTCAATTCCATCCGGTCGGGGTCGTTGCGCCGGTTCTTCTTGGTGATGTAGTTGCGGTGCTTGCACACCTCGCATGCCAAAGTGATCTTCGGCCGGATATCGGTGCTGGAGGCCACGTCGTATCTCTTCCACAGGTCCGTTGTTGTCTTGTAGCGATGGCCGGACTCGAACCGGCGACCTAACGATTATGAGTCGTTCGCTCTAACCGACTGAGCTACATCGCCTCAGGTACGCGCCGCCAGCCTGCTCGGCGTCCGCCGAGCCCCCTAACGGAATCGAACCGTTGACCTTTTCCTTACCATGGAAACGCTCTGCCGACTGAGCTAAGGGGGCGCGGGCCCTGACCGTGCTGCGGGCCTAAAAGAGGGTACAGCCTGCCGCGCAGCGCGGCCAAACCACCGGCCGGCGCCGATCGGCCAAAGTCAGCCCGTTACGGAGAAGCCACCGCGAAGTTCATCGGGTCTCGCTGGACCGCTGCGGATGCAGGGCGCCAAGACCGAACGGATCTTCGTCTTCCAGCGAAAGGTCTTCGTCGTCCATTCCACGGACGAGAGTGCGCAACGCAAGGTGGACGGCTTCCCGCGGGCCGTGTACGTGGTATCGGCGTACTACCTCGTGGATGAGGTCCTCATCGATCTGGATCTCATACTTCCGAAGCGCCATGCCCAAACGATACCCAGTTAGCCAGACACTGAACCAGTTAAGCCGGCAAACCCAGCGGGGCGGCTGCCTTCGATATCCGCCCAGTCATAGTCTTGAAGGCGTGCCCGATCCGGACCGGCTGTATTTCCGACAATTGCTCTCTGGCCGCGATTTCGCCCGCGGTGACATGTTCGCCATGCAGATGCGCAACTTCGCCTACCTGATCGGCGACCGCCAGACCGGCGACTGCCTGGTGGTCGACCCGGCCTACGCCGCCACTGACCTCGTCGACGCGCTCGAGGCCGACGGCATGCATCTGTCGGGTGTGCTGGTCACCCATCACCACCCCGACCATGTCGGCGGCACGATGATGGGTTTCCAGCTCAAGGGACTGGCTGAGCTACTCGAGCGCACCACCGTGCCGGTACACGTGAATACCCATGAGGCGCTGTGGGTTTCGCGTGTCACCGGGATCAGCATAAACGACTTGACCGAGCACTTTCACGGCGACAAGGTGCAGGTCGGCGACATCGAGATCGAGCTGCTGCACACTCCCGGCCATACGCCGGGCAGTCAGTGCTTCCTGCTCGAAGGCCGGCTGGTCGCCGGGGACACCTTGTTCCTGGAAGGCTGCGGACGCACCGATTTTCCCGGCGGCGATTCCGACGAGATGTATCGCAGCCTGCAGCAGCTGGCCAAGCTTCCCGGCGATCCGACGGTCTTCCCCGGGCATTGGTATTCGGCGGAACCGAGCGCGTCGCTGTCGGAGGTCAAACGCTCCAACTACGTCTACCGCGCCTCGGATTTGGATAAGTGGCGAATGCTGATGGGCGGCTAGCCCACAGGATTTACCTGCTGCAATGCATCCAACGAGCCGTTACGGCCACGTCAGCGCATGAGCCGCTGCTGTGATATAAGCGGAGGGTGGATTCGACGGGATGGATCCAGGACCGCTGGCACGACGTCATCAGCGCGGGCTGGGGCACCTGGTTGGCGTGGGCCGCGTGGGCCGCGTTGGTGCTCGGTGTGGTCGGACTCGTCTACATCAACCGCCAGATCCAGCGCCGCAACCGGCTGACCGCGGAGCAGACCCGTCCGCACGTCGCGATGTTCATGGAACCGCATGCCGCCGACTGGCATGTCATCGAGCTCGTGGTACGCAACTTCGGTAAGAGCGCGGCCTACGACATCCGGTTTTCGTTCACCAACCCGCCGACCGTCGCCGAATACGAGAACGCCCACGACGGTTACGCCGACGTCGTCGAGCTGCAGCTGCCCAGCGAACTGCCGATGCTTGCGCCCGACCAGGAATGGCGCATGGTGTGGGACTCCGCGCTGGATCGCGCCGAGCTGGGCGAGGCGATCGAGTCCCGCTTCTCGGGCACCGTGACCTATTACGACCGCCCCGAGCAGCCGCGCGGCTGGAGGTTTTGGCGCCGGCCGCGCCAGCCGCTGGAAACCAATGTGGTGCTGGACTGGGATGCCCTGCCGCCGGTGCAACGCATCGAGTTGATGACGACCCATGACCTGGCCAAGCGGGAAAAGCAGAAGCTGGAGCTGTTGCGCGGCCTTTTGACTTACTTCCACTACGCGAGCAAGGAAACACGCCCCGACGTGTTCCGCAGCGAGATCGAGCGCATCAACCGCGCCGCGCGCGAGACCCAGGAGCGGTGGCGCACGCGACAGCTCGAGGAGCCCACCGACGTCAGCCTGCGCTGGGGCGAGGCGGAAAACGAATTGGGCAAGCACCACGGCCAGCGGGTCTGACGCTCGACGGGCCGCATCTGATTCAATCGACGGGCTGTCGGTATCGAAGGAGCCATGCATGAGCAGCCCGGTCAGCTATCGCTACGCGGACCCGATTGCGGTCATCAAGATGGACGACGGCAAGGTCAACGCGCTGGGGCCGGCCATGCAACAGGCCCTCAACGAAGCGCTCGACAACGCCGACCGCGACGACGTCGGCGCGGTGGTGATCTCCGGCAACGATCGGGTGTTCAGCGGCGGGTTCGACCTGAAGATCTTGACCTCCGGGCAGGTGCAGCCGGCACTTGACATGCTCAAGGGCGGCTTCGAGCTTGCCCACCGGCTGTTGTCGTATCCCAAGCCGGTGGTGATGGCCTGTACCGGGCACGCGATCGCGATGGGAGCGTTCCTGCTCTCCAGCGGCGATCATCGGATCGCCGCACCGGCGTACAACATTCAGGCCAACGAGGTCGCGATCGGGATGACGATGCCGTACCCGGCGCTGGAGATCATGAAGCTCCGGCTGACGCCGTCGGCATATCAGCAGGCGGTCGGTCTGGCCAAGACGTTCTTCGGGGAGACCGCGATCGCGGCCGGTTGGCTCGACGAGATCGTGCTGCCCGAGGTGGTGCGTTCCCGCGCCGAGGAGGCTGCCCGCGAATTCGCGACACTTAGCCAGCAGGCGCATGCCGCAAGCAAGTTGCGGACCCGCGCCGAGGCGCTGACGGCGATCCGGGCCGGGATCGACGGCATGGCATCGGAGTTCGGGCGCTAACCCCCACCAGGTTTCGAATGCCCAGGTCGGGGTACGCGTCCTCGCGGGGGGCAGTTGATCGCATCGCGAAACCCTGGGGGACGCGCACCCCGTACGCGCCGGGCACGACGTGGCCGCAGCGGATCGATTGTTACCTCGCCGACGGGATCACCCCGGACTCGGTGGACCGGTGGGTGCAGTCGGCGGCGGTGTTGCACTCCAACGGGGACGGCCTGGACATCGTGGTCAAAGAGGAGTACTACACCCAGACTGTTATTGCCCGCGGCGCGATCGGCACCAACACCTCGACGGCAACACCCGACTGTGCACGGCCACGGCTGCTGCGGCGCTCAAGGAGTCGTTCGCCTGCGACGGCCAGCCCGGATCCTACACCGACGTCGACCACGCCGACGTGATTGCGTTGGTCGGCCACAACGTGGCCGAAACCCAGACGGTGCTGTGGGCGCGCATGCTGGATCGGCTGGCCGCCGACCAGCCGCCGGCGATCGTGTGCGTAGACCCGCGGCTTACCCCGGTGGCCCGAGAAGCAACGGTGCATTTGGCGCCACTGCCGGGAACCAATGTGGCGTTGATGAACGGTCTGCTGCACGAGATCATCGCCCACGACTGGGTCGACCACGACTACATCGACGCGCACACAATAGGTTTCGACGAACTGTGCAAGCGAGTCGAAGACTACCCGCCGGAGCGGGTCGCCGAGATCTGCCGCGTCGACGCCGACGACATCCGGCGCGCAGCACGGATAATCGGCACCGCGCAGCGGTTGTTGTCGACTGTGCTGCAAGGCTTTTACCAGTCCCACCAAGCCACCGCAGCCAGCGTTCAAGTCAACAATATCCACCTGATCCCGGGGCATGTTCGGCAAGCCGGGCTGCGGCGTGCTGCAGATGAACGGCCAGCCACCGCGGAGAACACCCGGGAATGCGGCGCAGACGGGGACTTGCCCGGTTTCCGTAACTGGGCCAACGACGACCACGTCGCCGATCTGGCCCGGGTATGGAACGTTGAGCCGCAGCAGATTCCGCATTACGGGCCGCCGACGCACGCCATGCAGATGTTCCGCTTCGCCGAAGAAGGCACGCTGCAGATGTTGTGGGTCACCGGGACCAATCCCGCGGTGTCGCTGCCGGAGCTGGCGCGGATCCGCGACATCCTGTCCCAGGAGCGGCTGTTTTTGGTGGTGCAGGACATCTTCATGACCGAGACCGCTGAGCTGGCCGACGTGGTGCTGCCCGCCGCGGCGTGGGCCGAGAAGACGGGCACCTTCACCAAGGCCGACCGCACCGTGCATCTGTCCGAAAAAGCCGTCGACCCACCCGGTTCGGCGCGTAGCGATCTCGAGATCTTCCTCGACTACGCCCGACGGATGGACTTCCGCGACAAGGACGGCCAGCCGCTGCCGGCGTGGACCGATCCGGAGTCGGCGTTCGAGGCGTGGAAGAAGTGCAGCGACGCCCGGCCCTGCGACTACACCGGCTTGAGCTACGACAAGCTGCGCGGCGGCAGCGGAATCCAATGGCCCTGCAACGCAGAAAATCCCGACGGCACCGAACGGCTCTACACCGACGCGAAGTTCTGGGCGCATCCGGATTACTGCGAAACGTTCACTAGAGACCTGGTGACCGGGGCGCCGATGGAGCCCGACGAAATACCGGGCCATGAACGCCTACGGCGAGGCGATCATCAAGGCGGTCCAGTACCTGCCGCCGCACGAGGTACCCAGTTCCGACTACCCGTTCGCTCTGATCACCGGGCGTACCCTGTATCACTTCCATACCCGCACCAAAACGGCTCGGGCACAGCAACTTCAAGACGCCGCACCCCCGGGGCAGGGTCACGTGCGCGGCCCGCATCTGCGGCATCCGCGACGGCGTGCTGTTTGTGCCGTTCCACTACGGCTACTGGGACGCCGACGGCGAGCGAGGTCATCACCGCGCCGGCAACGAACTCACGCTCACCGACTGGGATCCGGCGTCCAAGCAGCCGATACCCCGGACACCCGCTGGACGGAATCTCCGGCATCCATGAGGGCGACGATGGCCCCACCAGGCCGATGAATTTGACGCCGCCGCCGGAGAGACGTCTTTCGGTTGCTGGTCGCTGGATCGATCCTTCGCCATGGCCGCCTTCCTAGCTGGCGTGCATCAACGTTCGGCGGCTACCCATTCGTACGGCAAGAATTTCCCGTCGAACGTCACCACGACACGATCACCTGACGGGTGCGGCTTCTTCTGCAGGTCGACGCTGAAGTTGATCGCGCTCATGATCCCGTCGCCAAATTGCTCGTGGATGAGTTCCTTGATCGCCAGCCCGTACACCTGCAGGGCTTCGTAGAAGCGGTAGATGGTCGGGTCGGTCGGTACCGTCGTGGGTAGCCCGCCGCGCATCGGCGTCGCCGCGAGCACCGGCACCACTGACTCGTCTAGGCTCAGCTTCTCGACGAGCACCTTGGCTAGCTCAACCGGAATCGGATGCTGGCCCAGCAGCGCCGACGTGGTCCACGTGACCGGCTTTTTGATGGCGTCGGCCAGCTCCTGCCAGGTCAGCCCCTTTTGCACGCGGGCAAGCACGATCTTTTCGGTGATCTCGTTTCGGTTCATAGCTCCAGCATGCACCGCACCGGGGCCTCGGCAGTCGCTGTCTGGACCATTAGGTGCTGCTCGTATTTGATATCGCATGCGATATCGCTTGCGCGCCGACCTATATGGCTTGCCTCCGCGCTGTCCCTACCCCGGCTTGGTCGCGGTCACCAACCGCGTCGCCACCCACGGACCGCCGTACCACATGCGCCATCCGAGGTTGCGCCGTCGCACGTCGCGCCAGCCGAGTTCGCTCAACTGCTGGGCGTGCTGGCGAGTTTCCCACAAGTCCGCGATGGCGAGCCGGCCACCCGGGCGCAGCACCCGAACCGCCTCCAGCAGAGCAAGACGGCGGCCATCGCGGCTCGGAATGTTATGGATGGCAAGGCTGCTCACGACAACGTCGAAGCTTTCGTCGGCGAATGGCAGCGCGGTCATGTCGGCCGTACGTATCTCGACGCGATCGGCGACGTTCTCCAGCTCGGCATTGGCCATCGTCGCCGACGGCGAGTTGTCGGTCTGATCGGCGCGCCACAAGTCAATACCGATCGCGTGTCCGCGCGGCAGCCGCTTGGCCGCGGCCAGCAACACCGCGCCGCGTCCGCACCCCATGTCGAGCAACGTTTCATCACCCTGCAGCCGCAGCTCGTCGAGAATCTCCTCCCACACGTCGAACTTGCCGACCCGGGTGGCATGCATATAGACGGCAGCACTGGCGATCATCCCCACCCCGGCCGTTCCGGCCAGCGCGGCGGCTACCCGTCTACCGCGGGCGAAACTGATTCCGGCCCCGAGCAGAAGGGCGCCGGATTCGAGGGCGACACAGACGCCTTGGACGCGGGCCGACAGGGTGTGGAATGCCCCGTCGATTCCGTAGTCGCCCTTGCGCGTGGCGGCTGCGGTGTCCGCCATGAGGTCACCAATGTCCGTGATGGACGACCTCAGCGAAGGGCCGCCGGTTCGGTTTGCGGATCGGGGCGAGCGGGCGATCGGCGGGATACCCGATACCGAGCAGGTACGCCACCAAATAGTCGTGGGGCACGCCCAGAATCTGGCGTGCTCGCTCCTGGTCTCCCACAGAGGAATGCCCGGTTCCGATCCCGAGGTCGGTGGCCGCGAGCATCATCGCCATCGTCGCCTGACCGACGTCGTACTGGTCTGTCAGCTTCCGGCGATCACTCGGGGGTACGGGTATCACCAGCGCGATAGCGGCCGCGGCCGCGGCGATATGGCCGGCGCCCTGCCACACCGTGGAGAGATCCTGCAGCTGACCCCGGTCGGTGACGATGACAAAGTCCCACGGCTGGCGGTTTTTCGCCGACGGTGCCCGCCATCCGGCCTCGGCGATGCGGTTCAGGTCGGCTTCCGATATCGGCTCTGGCCGGTACTGTCGCACGTTGCGCCGGGCACAAATGGCGTCCCAGGTCTCCATCTCGTCCTCTCGTCAGCGCCGGGCCGGTCAGCCGTGCGTCATGATATTGCCGGTTGGCCGGCGACCTCCCGCTCCAGTGTGTCGATCACGTCGCGAAGCTCGTCGACCATCCAGTTGTCGATGCGGTCGCTGTAGACATCCAGCAGCGACCGGTAGTACCACAGGTGCTGCTGCGGGTCGTGAACCTTGAACCGCTCCCATAGCTCGTCGCCCAGGTCGCGGAAGTCACGCAGAATCGCGCGGGCGTTGTGCAGCTTGTCGGCAAGCGACACGATAATCGCCTCGTCCGAGGCCTCGCGCAGGCAGCGGATGTAGTTCTCCTTGCGCTCCTGCCAGGGCGGCTTCGGCGTCTCGAATGTGTCGCTGCATTCCGCGACGATCAACGCGACGTCGGGGCCGAACTTCTCCCGAATCTCATCGAGCGTCGCTTTACCCCCCTGGTCTTCGGCGGCGTCATGCAGCAACGCGGCGATGGCCTGCGTCTCGGTGCCGTCGGCCTCGATGACTAGGCCCGCCACCGACAACAGATGCCCGAGATACGGAGTGCCGGTGCCCTTGCGGGTCTGGGTGGCGTGCTTCTCCGCTGCGTATTGCAGGGCCTCGACGAACGACTGCGTCAGCCGTGGCGATGTTGTCTGGCTGGTCATGCTCCCCCTCTCTCGACCGCGCTCGGCCTCACTGTCGCACGCGGCGCTGACATCACCGCGAACCAGCCATCGATGTCGGTGCGGCGGTCTATCGTGGCACCGCTATGGCGCTTCATCTCCACCGTGCCGAGCGCACCGATCTACTGGCCGACGGGCTCGGCGCGTTGCTGGCCAACCCGCTGTCGGATCCGTTCGCCGAAGAGCTGGTGTTGGTCCCTGCCCGTGGCGTGGAGCGATGGCTGAGCCAGCGGTTGTCCCACGTGCTGGGCTGTACCCGCGGCGGCGACGGAGTATGCGCCGGGGTGGCGTTTCGCAGCCCGGGCTCACTGATCGCCGAGCTCACCGGCACAGTCGACGACGACCCCTGGTCACCGGAGGCGATGACGTGGCCGTTGCTGGAGGTCGTCGACTGCTCGTTGGACGAGCCGTGGTGCCGAACGTTGGCAAAACACTTGGGGCACTCCGACACCGGTACCGAGGCCGAGCTGCGACGGGGCCGGCGGTACTCGGTGGCGCGGCGGCTGGCCGGCTTGTTCGCGTCGTATGCCCGCCAGCGTCCGCAGCTGCTGGTCGACTGGCTGGACGGCCGCGTGGAGGGTCTCGACGCCGATCTGGCCTGGCAGCCGGCATTGTGGCGGGCGCTGGTGGCACGTGTGCCGGCCGATCCCCCACATATTCGGCACGGGAAAACCCTGGCTCGGTTGCGGGAGGGCCCGGCGGAGTTGCCGGCGCGGCTGTCGCTGTTCGGGCACACCCGGCTGGCGTGCACCGAGGTGGAGCTGCTCGACGCGCTGGCCACCCACCACGAGCTGCACCTGTGGCTGCCGCATCCCAGCGACGACCTGTGGCAGGCGCTGGCCGGCCTGCACGGCGCGGTGCCGCGCGCCGAGGACACCAGCAGGCACTGTGCGAAGCACCCCCTTTTGGAGACCCTCGGCCGTGATCTGCGTGAGCTGCAGCGGGGGCTGCCGGCTGATGTCGCGGC
>NZ_CAXUCH010000050.1:0-12562 GCF_964249325.1 uncultured Mycobacterium sp.
TAGCGAAATTCCTTGTCGGGTAAGTTCCGACCTGCACGAATGGCGTAACGACTTCTCCACTGTCTCAACCATAGACTCGGCGAAATTGCACTACGAGTAAAGATGCTCGTTACGCGCGGCAGGACGAAAAGACCCCGGGACCTTTACTACAACTTGGTATTGGAGTTCGATGCGGCTTGTGTAGGATAGGTGGGAGACAGTGAAGCAGTCACGCCAGTGATTGTGGAGTCGTTGTTGAAATACCACTCTGGCCGTATTGGACCTCTAACCTCGAACCCTGAACCGGGTTCAGGGACAGTGCCTGGCGGGTAGTTTAACTGGGGCGGTTGCCTCCCAAAAGGTAACGGAGGCGCCCAAAGGTTCCCTCAACCTGGACGGCAATCAGGTGGCGAGTGCAAGTGCACAAGGGAGCTTGACTGCAAGACCCACACGTCAAGCAGGGACGAAAGTCGGGACTAGTGATCCGGCACCCCCAAGTGGAAGGGGTGTCGCTCAACGGATAAAAGGTACCCCGGGGATAACAGGCTGATCTTCCCCAAGAGTCCATATCGACGGGATGGTTTGGCACCTCGATGTCGGCTCGTCGCATCCTGGGGCTGGAGCAGGTCCCAAGGGTTGGGCTGTTCGCCCATTAAAGCGGCACGCGAGCTGGGTTTAGAACGTCGTGAGACAGTTCGGTCTCTATCCGCCGCGCGCGTCAGAAGCTTGAGGACACCTGTCCCTAGTACGAGAGGACCGGGACGGACGAACCTCTGGTCCACCAGTTGTCCCACCAGGGGCACCGCTGGATAGCCACGTTCGGCCAGGATAACCGCTGAAAGCATCTAAGCGGGAAACCTTCTCCAAGACCAGGCTTCTCACCCATTCCAGTGGGATAAGGCCCCCCGCAGAACACGGGATCAATAGACCAGACCTAGACACCCCGCAAGGGGCGAAGGCCACTGGCACTAACCGGCCGAAAACTTACCCACACCGTCCGGCCACCGATGCAGGCCGCACACGGGCCCAAGAAGGAGCCGGACAATCAAACCAACGCAACCACACCCACACCCACCCCACCACCAAACACAGTCAACAAAACACAAAACAAATAACGTTACGGCGGTCCATAGCGGCAGGGAAACGCCCGGACCCATCCCGAACCCGGAAGCTAAGCCTGCCAGCGCCGATGATACTACCCACCCCGGGTGGAAAAGTAGGACACCGCCGAACACACAAAAGCACCCCCCACCCCGGGGGGTGCTTTTCAATTAACACGGATTAGTCGAATAGCGTCATACTCGTTGACATCCCGCGTCTTTCTAATTCAAGCAACGCCCGCTTTCGGTCGAGTCCACCACCGTATCCGGTAAGGCCGCCACTGACGCCGATTACCCGATGGCAGGGCACAACAATGGCGATGGGATTTCGTCCATTGGCCAATCCCACGGCGCGGGCGGCGCCCGGCGCACCGATTTGGCGGGCGATTTCTCCGTACGATCTCGTTTCCCCGTACGGAATGGTCAGCAGTGCCCCCCATACTCGCCGATAGAATTGCGAGCCGTGCAAATCGAGCTGCAGCTCAAAAGCGGTGCGCTGGCCGGCGAAGTAAGCCTGCAGCTGATCGACGGCGTCCGGAAACGCCCGATCGTCGGACACCCAGTCAGCATGATTGGGCGCGTAGGTCTGGTCGACCATGCGCAAGTGAGTCAGAACGGATCCCTCGCCGGCCAATGTCAGCGGACCTATCGGACTGTCGACGGTGCGGTAACGGATCATGCCGTCTCCTGTGCAGGCCAGTGGTTCACTGGGTGGTCGAGCGAGGTCCAAAGATGCTGAGTGGCGTACGAGCGCCACGGTCGCCAACGGTGGCTTCGCGCGGTTAGTGCCCGTCGCTCCATGGGCAAGCCAAGCTGTCTGGCCGCCAGGCGCAGACCGAGGTCCCCGACGGGGAAGGCGTCCGGATCGCCAAGGCCGCGCATGGCAATGACTTCTGCGCTCCAGGGCCCAATTCCGGGTAATGCCAGCAACTGCTGTCGCGCACGTTCCCAGTCGCATCCGGCGTTTAGGACGACGCTGCCGTCTGCGAGCCCGCTGATGAGCGCGCCCAACGTCAGCCGCCGCGCCTTCGGGACCGCCACATGGCCAGGATCGATTTCGGCAAGGTGCTCGATGGACGGAAACGTGTGCGTCAGCCCGCCGTGTGCGTCATGAATCGGCTGTCCGTAGGCCGCGACCAGCCTGCCCGCGTGTGTGCGTGCCGCCTTGGTCGATACCTGCTGACCCAGTACAACGCGCACCGCCAGCTCAGACTCGTCCACAGTGCGTGGAATGCGCTGTCCGGGCGCCTTGGCCACCACAGGCCCCAAACTGGAATCGCCTTCCAGCGCCTCGATTACTGCTTCGGGGTCGGCATCGAGGTCCAAAAGCCGCCGGCAGCGGGCGATCGCTGTTGCCATGTCGCGGAAGTCGTCGAGAAGCAGCAGGCAACGGACATGGTCTGGCGCAGGCTTTAGGCTCGCGATGCCGTTGCCGTTCGGCAACCGCAGGGTGCGTCGGTACGCCCTGTCCCGGACTTCCTCACAGCCGGGCACCGCACTGGCGGCCAGATGGCCGAAAACGCCCTCATAGGCAAACGGCGTCCGGACCGGCAGCCGCAGCGACACGGTGCCCGGAAAGGCGACGTCGCAACCACTTCGGGTCAGGGCCCGGCTACGCAACGCTGTCGGAGTAGTGCCGCAGATCATGCGGATCGTGTCGTTGAACTGGCGGATGCTGGAAAACCCAGCTGCAAAGGCGACGTCGCTCAGCGGCAGCTCCGTTGTCTCGATGAGCACGCGGGCGGTCTGCGTCCGCTGAGCGCGAGCCAACGCGAGCGGCCCTGCGCCGACTTCGACCTGCAACAGCCGCTCGAGCTGGCGAGTGGTGTAGCCGACCCGGCGGGCGAGCCCGCCGACACCTTCGCGGTCCACGGTGCCGTCAGCGATAAGGCGCATAGTGCGCGCGACAACGTCGCCGCGCACATTCCATTCCGGAGAACCCGGGGAAGCGTCAGGACGGCACCGTTTGCAGGCCCGGAAACCCTCGCGCTGCGCGGCCGCCGCAGTTGGATAGAACCGCACGTTGCCGGCGAACGGTGTACGGGCAGGGCAGCTGGGCCGGCAATATACCCCGGTGCTCAGCACTGCGGTGACAAACCAACCGTCGAACCGGGCGTCCCTGGACTGAACGGCGCGGTAGCAGCGGTCAAAGTCGTCATGCACCTTTCGACAATTACACCTGGCCACCGACATCACTGGCGGAAATACGACATCGTCGTCGGAGCAGACATCGGATCTATCTCCGACCTTTAGCCGGGCACGGCCACCTGGATTGGTTCTTCGTGGCCGCGCAGCGTCACCGTGTCGCCGAGACAGCAATGAACGCGCTCGTTTTCGCTCGCAGCGTCGACCGTTTCCGACGAAGCCATCAACCGGGCGGGGTCGGACTTAGCCAGTTCGCACAGTCGGGCCGCTTCGTTGACGGGTTCGCCGATCACGGTGTATTCAAACCGTTCCTTCGCGCCGACATTGCCCGCGACGACTTCTCCCGCCGCGACCCCGATCCCCGCCTGGCACTCCGGCACCTCGCGCTCCAACCGATCGGCGATGGCCCGTGCGGCCGCGAGCGCCTCGTCCTCCGGACGCTCCAGCCGGTTTGGCGCGCCGAAGATGGCCAGCACAGCGTCGCCCTCGAATTTGTTGACTAGTCCACGGTGACGGTCCACTTCGTCGACGATCACCGCGAAGAATCGGTTGAGCAACTGGACGATTTCGGTGGCAGGGCGTTTGCTAACCAACTGCGTGGAGCCGACGATGTCGACGAAAACTACTGCGACATGGCGCTCTTCGCCACCTAGCTTCGGCCGTTCTTGCTCTGCAGCTGCAGCGACCTCGCGGCCGACATGACGCCCGAAAATATCACGCAGGCGTTCTCGTTCGCGCAAACCGTGGACCATCGCGTTGAAACCGCTTTGCAGTTCACCGAGTTCCGTGCCGTCGAATACGACCAGGTTGCAATCCAAATCGCCCTGCTCGACACGCCTAAGCGCTGCGCGCACCACCCTGACCGGCGTCGCGATCAGCCACGACAGGATCCACATCAGGATGAATCCGAATACCAGCGTTGCCCCGGCCAGCATCACCACCGCCACCCCGAACTGGGTCTCGGTCAGGTTCCGCAGCAACAGCGCGAAGATCGCAGTCAGCGCGATGCCCACAACGGGGACACCCGAACCCAACATCCACACCACCATGGTCCGGCCCATGATCCCGGGGGCGAGCCGTCGTGGCGGTCGTCCGGCCTCCAGCGCCTGGGCCGCCACTGGGCGCAGCGCGAACTCGGTAAGCAGGTAGCAGCCGGTCGCGACCAGTACGCCGCAAAAGCTTATCGAGAACAGGACCTGCGGGATGAACCAGCTATTGACAAGGCCGTACAGAGTGGTGGACAACGCTGCCCCGAATCCCCACAGGATGAGGGTGACCAGCGCGAGCCGCCATGGTGCCAGGAAGGTGTTGCGTTGGTCGTCGCGGTTGGGTGGGCGTTCCTCGATTGCCCACCGAAGTGCATTCACGGTTCGTCGGGTCATCCAGAAGATCCCGAATACCAGAGCGAGCATCATGTAGGCCGGTGCGACCGCGAACGTGAGCCACGCCGGCGCATCGCTGAAGACACTGGGTACCGGGAAAGCCACTGCTAGTAGCAGCAGGTCGACACCGATACCGATAAGATTCACCGCCAAGATCACGACGGTGAGGATGAGCTGAATCCGAACCCGCCTGCGGCGCTGACTTTCCGAAACCCGGCCCAGCAGCCACGAGCCGTACTCCGGGGTTTCCGGTAGCCGGCCGCTCTGCCGGGTCAGTCTCTCCAGGAGACGGCCCAGGCGTTGCGCCACCGTTTGCTTGGCCATCATGGTGGCGTCAGCCTAATTTGTCCGCCGTCGTGACTCTAAGGTGACTCAGGTGCGCCTTGTGATCGCTCAATGCACCGTTGACTATCTGGGCCGGCTCACTGCGCATTTGCCGTCTGCGCGCAGATTGCTGCTGTTCAAAGCCGATGGATCGGTGAGTGTGCACGCCGACGACCGGGCCTACAAGCCGCTCAATTGGATGAGCCCGCCGTGCTGGGTCACCGAGGAACTTGACGGGCCCATGCCGGTGTGGGTGGTGCAGAACAAGGCCGGCGAGCAGCTGCGCATCACCGTCGAAGACATCGAACACGACTCCAGCCACGAGCTTGGCGTAGACCCCGGGCTGGTCAAAGACGGTGTGGAAGCCCACCTGCAGGCATTGCTGGCTGAGCATGTCGAACTGCTCGGGCACGGATATACGCTGATCCGCCGCGAGTACATGACGGCGATCGGCCCTGTCGACTTGCTGTGCCGAGACGAACAGGGCCGCGCGGTGGCTGTCGAGATCAAACGCCGAGGCGAGATCGACGGTGTCGAGCAGTTGACCCGCTATCTCGAATTACTCAACCGCGACAGTGTGCTCGCCCCGGTCAGTGGAGTGCTCGCTGCCCAACAGATCAAGCCGCAGGCGCGTACTTTAGCGATCGACCGCGGGATCCGTTGTGTTACTTTGGATTATGACAAGATGCGCGGGCTGGACAGTAGCGAATACCGGCTATTTTGAATCGGGCTCACTACACTGGCCGCATGGCTCGGCGTCGTACGCCGCCACGCCGGCGGCTGCCCGTGCAGTCGTTGGCGGTGCCGCGGCGGCTTGAAATCGGACCGGGCGGTTACGAATACGAGGTGCGACCGGTTGCCGCAGCCCGCGCCTCCAAGACATACCGGTGCCCCGGTTGCGATCACGAAATCCGCTCTCGCACCGCACATGTGGTGGTATGGCCCGCTGATTCGCCGCAGGCTGGTGTCGACGATCGGCGCCACTGGCACACCTCATGCTGGACCCACCGCGCAACACGCGGCCCGACCCGTAAGCAGTCGTAGCCCGGCGACCGATGAGGGCCGAGCGGCCGGAGGAAAAGCCGGGCAATCGTGCCGAGTGGTTACGCTGATTCGGCGGCCGGCTCGACCAGCTCGATCAGCACGCCGCCGGCGTCTTTGGGATGGATGAAGTTGATCCGAGAGTTTGCGGTGCCGCGCCGGGGGGCGTCATACAGCAGCCGGACACCTTGGTCGCGCAGCCGCTCGGTGAGCGCGTCGAGGTCGCTGACCCGGTATGCGAGCTGCTGAATGCCCGGCCCGCGCTTGTCCAAGAACTTCGCGATCACCGACGACTCGTCGAGCGGCGCCATGAGCTGCACCTGCGCGCTGCCCACCGGGGCGCCGCGCACCGACAGCATGGCCTCGCGGATCCCCTGGTCGTCGTTGACCTCTTCGTGCAGCACGATCATCCCCAGGTGGTCGTGGTACCACGTGATCGCTTCGTCCAGGTCGGGCACGGCGATCCCGACGTGGTCAACCGCTGTCACCAACGCAGTGGCCAAGGCGCGACGGACGTCAACGTGATCGGTGGTCATAACGCCACGGTAACCTGATGGGAACGGTTGCGCCTCTCCGATCGGCCAAATCGGCCGTCACCGCCCGCCCTGGAGGTACTCATGACGACGTCGGTCATCGTTGCTGGAGCCCGGACACCCATCGGCAAATTGATGGGCTCGCTGCGCGACTTCTCGGCCAGTGACCTCGGTGCCATCGCGATCGCAGGCGCCCTGGAGAAGGCCAAGGTGCCGGCGTCGCAGGTGCAGTACGTGATCATGGGTCAGGTGCTGACCGCCGGCGCAGGTCAGCTGCCGGCCCGTCAAGCGGCGGTTGCCGCAGGTATTGGCTGGGATGTCCCGGCGATGACCATCAACAAGATGTGCCTGTCCGGTCTTGACGCGATCGCCCTCGCTGACCAGCTGATTCGTGCTGGTGAGTTCGATGTGGTGGTGGCCGGCGGTCAGGAATCCATGACGCAAGCGCCACACCTGCTGGTCGGTAGCCGGGCCGGCTACAAGTACGGCGACGTGACGGTTCTGGACCACATGGCCTACGACGGCCTACACGACGTTTTCACCGACCAGCCGATGGGGGCGCTGACCGAGCAGCGCAACCAGACGGACAAGTTCACCCGGCGCGAGCAGGACGAGTTCGCTGCGCGGTCGCATCAGAAGGCGGCTGCGGCCTGGAAAGACGGCGTCTTCGCCGACGAAGTGGTGCCGGTGAGCGTCCCGCAGCGCAAAGGCGATCCACTGCAGTTCGGCGAGGACGAGGGCATCCGCGCCAATACCACGGTCGACTCGCTGGCCGCCCTCAAGCCGGCGTTTCGCCCGGATGGCACCATCACCGCCGGCTCGTCATCGCAGATCTCGGACGGCGCCGCCGCGGTCGTCGTGATGAGCAAAGAGAAGGCCACCGAGCTTGGACTGACCTGGCTGGCCGAGATCGGCGCGCACGGTGTGGTTGCCGGGCCCGATTCCACGCTGCAATCGCAGCCCGCTAACGCGGTCAAGAAGGCTCTTAAGCGAGAAGGCATTTCCGTCGACGACCTCGATGTCGTGGAGATCAACGAAGCGTTCGCCGCGGTGGCCCTGGCATCCACCAAAGAGCTCGGCGTCGATCCCGACATCGTCAACGTCAACGGAGGCGCGATCGCGGTCGGCCATCCGATCGGCATGTCCGGAGCCCGCATCACCCTGCATGTGGCCCTCGAGTTGGCGCGTCGGGGCTCCGGATATGGGGTTGCGGCGCTCTGCGGCGCGGGCGGCCAAGGAGACGCGCTGATCCTGCGGGCCGGCTAACCGACGCAATCGTCGTCTCGCTGGTTGCTGGATCGTTGCTGGCGCGCACTATTGGCGCGCGATGTGATTTTCGTCATAGCTGCTGATGAGAGTGCCTGTCGGCGCAGCTTCAACCTGTTTTGTACGGCGAGCAGCGCGGTCGCAACCGGGTGGAGTGGCCCCCGGAGCGGCGTGACAAACTTGGTGACGTGACGCGTTCCCGTCCCCCGATCGGGCCCGCCATGGCCGGTGCGGTCGATCTATCCGGCCTCAAGCAGCGAGCCCAGCAGAAGGCCCCGGCCGGTGGCGACACGGCGCCGGCACAGCAGGTGGGCACTGAGATCACCGAGGCCAACTTCGAAGACGAAGTGTTGATCCGGTCCAATCAGGTGCCGGTCGTGGTGCTGCTGTGGTCGCCGCGCAGTGACGTATGCCTTCAGTTGGCCGACACCCTCGCCGAATTGGCCGCCGCCGACAACGGCAAGTGGTCGCTGGCGACGGTCAACGTCGACGCCGTGCCCAGGGTGGCCCAGATCTTCGGCGTGCAGGTGGTTCCGACGGTGGTGGCGTTGGCTGCCGGACAACCACTGTCGAGTTTTCAGGGCATGCAGCCGGCCGATCAGCTGCGCCGCTGGCTGGACTCGCTGCTTTCGGCGACCGCCGGCAAGCTTAGCGATGCAACGACTTCCGGCGAACCAGAGCAGGTCGACCCCGCGTTGGCGCAGGCGCGTGAGCAGCTGGAGGCCGGCGACTTCGCCGCGGCGCAAAACTCATATCAAGCCATCCTGGACGCCAATCCGAACCACGACGAAGCCAAAGGCGCGATACGCCAGATCGACTTCCTGCTGCGCGCTACCGAACGCCGCCCCGACGCCGTGGCCGTCGCCGACGCCGCCCCGGACGACATCGAAGCCGCGTTTGCCGCGGCCGACGTGCAGATTCTCAACCAGGATGTCAACGGCGCGTTCGACCGGCTGATCGCACTAGTCAAGCGAACCTCCGGTGACGAGCGCACCAAAGTACGCACCCGGCTGATCGAGCTATTCGAGCTGTTCGATCCCGCCGACCCCGACGTGATCGCAGCCCGGCGCAACCTCGCCAACGCGTTGTACTGAGCGCCGCACTGCGCCGCGCTACATCGCCTTCCGCTAAGCAGGCTCCAGCCACAGCGCCGACGTCGGTGGAAGTACCAACACCGCCGATGCCGCGCGGCCATGCCAGGGGTCCTCGGTAGCGTCGACGCCGCCCATGTTGCCGATCCCGGCGCCGTGGTAATCGGTCGCGTCGGTGTTGAGCACCTCGCGCCACCGCCCGGCGGAGGGTAGTCCGAGCCGGTAGCCGCTGTGCTCGGTTCCGGCGAAGTTGAACACGCAGGCCATCACCGATCCGTCGCTTCCGTACCGCAGAAAACTCAACACGTTGTTGGCCGAATCGTTGGCGTCGATCCAGGAATACCCCTCCGGAGTGGTGTCCTGACTCCACAGCGCAGGGTGGCTGCGGTAAATCTCGTTGATGTCGTGCACGAAGCGCAGGATCCCGATTGAGAAGCTGTTTTGTTCCAGCTGGAACCAGTCCACGCCGCGCTGCTCGGACCATTCGGCGCGTTGGCCGAACTCCTGACCCATGAACAGCAGCTGCTTACCCGGGTGCGCCCACTGGTAGGCCAACAGGCAGCGCACCCCGGCTGCCTTCATGTGATCATTGCCTGGCATCCGGCCCCACAGCGTGCCCTTTCCGTGCACCACCTCGTCGTGGCTGATCGGCAGCACAAAGTTCTCGCTGAACGCGTAAAGCATCGAGAACGTCATCTCGTGGTGGTGGTAGCTCCGATAAATTGGGTCACGGCTCATGTAGTGCAGGGTGTCGTGCATCCAGCCCATGTTCCACTTCATCGAAAAGCCAAGTCCACCAACGTTGGTCGGCCGTGATACGCCGGGCCATGAGGTCGACTCCTCGGCGACAGTCACAATGCCCGGTGCAACCTTGTGCGCGGTGGCGTTCATCTCCTGCAAAAACTGCACCGCTTCCAGGTTCTCGCGGCCACCGTAGATGTTCGGTGTCCAGCCGCCCTGCGGGCGTGAGTAGTCGAGGTAGAGCATGGAGGCGACGGCATCCACCCGCAAACCGTCGACGTGAAACTCCTGGAGCCAGTACAGCGCGTTGGCCACCAGGAAATTGCGGACCTCGGGCCGGCCGAAGTCGAAAACGTAGGTGCCCCAGTCGAGCTGCTCTCCCCGTTTGGGATCGGAATGTTCGTACAAGGGTGTGCCGTCGAATCGGCCCAGTGCCCACGCGTCTTTCGGGAAATGGGCCGGTACCCAGTCGACGATGACGCCGATGCCGGCCTGGTGCAGCGTGTCGACAAGGGCACGGAAATCGTCGGGTGTGCCGAACCGCGACGTTGGCGCGTAGTAGGAGGTGACCTGGTATCCCCAGGACCCGGCGAACGGGTGTTCTGCGACGGGCAGCATCTCGACATGGGTAAAGCCATGCGCAACAACGTAGTCCGTTAACTCGCGGGCAAGCTCGCGGTAACTGAGGCCCGGCCGCCACGAGCCCAGGTGCACTTCGTAAGTGCTCATCGGCTCGAACACCGGGTTGCGCTGCGCGCGCTCAGCCATCCAATCGGCGTCACCCCACGTGTAGTTGCTCGTCGTCACCCGCGAGGCGGTGTGCGGCGGCACCTCGGTGGCGAACGCAAACGGGTCGGCCCGATCGGTGACCACACCATCGGCGCCGTGCACCCGGAACTTGTATAGCCCGTCGGTCGGAAAGTCGGGCCAGAACAGTTCCCACACGCCCGAGGAGCCCAGCACGCGCATCGGGGCGTCGTTGCCGTTCCAGTGATTGAATTCGCCGATCAGGCTGACACCCTTGGCATTGGGCGCCCACACCGCGAACGACACGCCCTCGACGACGCCGTCAGCGGTGGTGAAGGAACGCGGATGCGCGCCCAGCACGTCCCAGAGCCGTTCGTGGCGGCCTTCGGCGAACAGGTGCAGGTCGACTTCGCCCAGAGTGGGCAAGAAGCGGTAGCCGTCAGCCACGGTATGGACGCCGGGCGCCTCACCGCCGCCCTGATAGCTCACCTCGAGGCGGTAGTCGATGAGGTTGACGAAGGGCAACGCAACCGCGAACAAGCCGTAATCGATGTGCTGCAGCGGGTATCGTCGCCCGCCGACCAGCGCGACAACTTCGACCGCGTGCGGCCGAAACGCCCGGATTACGGTGTGATCGCCGTACTCGTGCGCGCCCAGGATGCTATGGGGGTTATGGTGTTCGCCTGCCGCCAGCCGAGACAGATCGCTGGGGTCGGTAGCCAGATGCAGTGCAGCGAGTGGGTCGCTTCGTGTCATTACAGCCTCACCTCCGGCGCAGCAACGTCATTCGTGACGCCTCGGGAATGAGTGGCATGTTGATGATGTGTGCCACCGACCGGCCAGGGTCGATCCGGACGTAGTTGGCTGCTCCCCATTGGTATTCCTCGCCGGTGATCTCGTCTCGCACCCAAAAGCGTTCATAGGGCTCCATACCCAGCGCGGGCATGTCTAACCACAGCGTCGCCTCCTCGGGCCCAAACGCATTCAGCGTCACCACTACCAACACACAATCACCGGTGGTCGGGTCGAACTTGCTATAGGCCAGCAGCGCATCGTTGTCGATGTGGTGGAAGTGAATGCTGCGCAGTTCTCGAAATGCGGGATGTAGCCGACGAATCTCGTTGAGCCGCTTGATGAACGGTTCTAGCGATCGTCCCTCAGCCAGCGCGCCCGCGAAATCGCGGGGTCGTAACTGGTATTTCTCCGAGTCCAGGTATTCCTCGCTGCCTTCGCGCACCGCGCGGCGCTCGAAAAGCTCGTATCCGGAGTACACGCCCCAGGACGGACCCATGGTCGCCGCAAGCACCGCGCGGATGGCGAACATTCCGGGCCCGTTGTGCTGCAGTACGGCATGCAGGATGTCGGGAGTGTTGACGAACAGGTTGGGCCGGCGGAAGTCTGCGAATTCGGCGATCTCGTTACCGAACTCGGTGAGCTCCCACTTGGATGTGCGCCAGGTGAAATAGGTGTAGGACTGGGTGAAGCCGAGCTTCGCGAGTCCGTACTGACGGGCCGGTGGGGTGAAGGCCTCCGATAAAAACAGCACGTCGGGATCAAGTGCCTTGACCTGACCGATCAACCACGCCCAGAAGTCCGGCGGCTTGGTGTGCGGGTTGTCGACCCGGAAGACCTTGATGCCGTGGTCCATCCAGTGCCGCACGACACGCAAGACTTCGTCGTAAAGGCCGGCGGGGTCGTTCTCGAAGTTGAGCGGATATATGTCTTGGTATTTCTTCGGCGGGTTCTCGGCGTAGGCGATGCTGCCGTCGGGCAGAACAGTGAACCACTCAGGGTGTGCTCTGGCCCAGGGATGATCCGGTGCGCACTGCAGCGCCAGATCCAGCGCGACCTCGAGTCCCAGGCCGCGGGCCGCTGCCACGAACTCGTCGAAGTCGTCGATGGTGCCCAACAGCGGGTGCACCGCGTCGTGGCCGCCCTCTTCACTGCCGATCGCCCACGGCGATCCGACATCACCGGGCGCGGCTGTGGCGGTGTTGTTGCGACCCTTACGGTGAACTTTGCCGATGGGGTGGATCGGCGGCAGATACACCACGTCGAACCCCATGTTCGCGATGCGCGGCAGTGCTGTGGCCGCAGTGGCAAACGTGCCGTGCACCGGCTTACCGTCGGCGTCCCAGCCGCCCGTCGAGCGGGGAAACATCTCGTACCACGCGCTGAAGCGGGCCAGTGGACGGTCTACCCAGATTCCGTAT
>NZ_CAXUCH010000050.1:12572-13677 GCF_964249325.1 uncultured Mycobacterium sp.
GGGTGACCAGCTCACGCAGCGGATAGCGTCGCAATAGTTCGTCGATCTGCGGGCTTAGCGCCAGCGCCGCGCGCGTCAGCGGATCGCCTGGCGCGCGCAGGGCCTTCGCTGCCGCCAGTAACGGGTCTCGCTCGCTGCGCGGCACGCCGGTGGCGGCGCGGTCAAACAGCCGCGCGCCGATCAGCAGATCGTTGGACAATTCGGTTTCGCCCTGACCAGCGTCGAGCTTGGCCACCACCGCGTCTCGCCAGCTGTGAATCGGGTCACCCCAGCCGTCCACTCGAAACGTCCACAGTCCCACGCGGTCCGGTGTGAACTGGCCGTGAAATACGAAGGGCTCCTCGCCCATCGTCATTGGAACGAGCAGCGGCTTGACTCGCGCGTGCGCGGCCGCCCCGGATGTTACGGCGGCCCCGGTCGTTGCCGCCTCAGTGACCTGAACCGCCTTGAGCCGGCGCATTTCGGTCACCTGCGGATAACGCGGGCCGAGATATCGCACCACCAGTGTTGCCGCGACCGCTTCGTGTCCCTCTCGCCAGACCGCGGCCCGGACGGGGACCACTTCACCTACGACCGCTTTTGCGGGATACCTGCCGCACGAAACGACGGGCTGGACGTCATCGATCTCGACCCGACCGGGCACGCCACTCCATCCTGTTGTATACGTAGTCGTCTGTTAGCCTCGCGCGGTCAAGCCGCGGTGTTGGGGAAGCCCTGTGCGCCCAATACCCACCGTAATGTCCGGCCACACGCGGGGCGCGGTAGCGGTCGCGCTGGCGCGCTCCGCCCATCCGGCAGTCAGCGAGGTACTGATTCCGCCGGCGCTGATCAGCGGGCTAAACGGGTGCCGAGACACGACATGACATCACGGGAGCTCGCTACGGACAGCTGCTACCGCGAGCTTTGGCCCCGTTTTGCCAGCCCGGCCTTGGAATCAGCCGGATCGCCTACGTAGCAGACCAACCGCGGCGACCATCGCCAGGCATTGGGTAGGTGGGCGAAGGATCGAAGATTCGGCCTTCAGCTGGTGCTCACCGACCGGCTACTGCGGCGGTGGTGGGGCGACGGGCTGGCATGCGTTGGCTGCGGGGTTCCACCAGTTGCC
>NZ_CAXUCH010000050.1:13777-23807 GCF_964249325.1 uncultured Mycobacterium sp.
GCGGTGGTGGGGCGACGGGCTGGCATGCGTTGGCTGCGGGGTTCCACCAGTTGCCCGGACCGCAATCAGGCGGTTGAGCCGAGCTCACGCCAGGCGACACCGCTGTCACGTACGCGATCGGCGCTAATGCCACCATGGCGATGCCCGCCAAGCGGCCAACAAAGGTACTCATCAAGGCCCCTCCTGTCGGAAGCGTTTAGGCCCCAAGTTTGACCCGGGCCCGTGCTCCCGCGCGGCAGATCGGGCAAATGTCGAACGGATCTTCGCCTCAATCTCTGCGTCGTCGATGGAGCCCATGACCTTTCGTGCCCAGAGGGTCATGCGAACCAAGCTGGGGGATAGCAGCGAGAAGTCCCGCTAGCTCAATGGCGCCGAGCGGGTACATAGCTGAGTGCAAGAGGCATCGGTCTCGACAGTTAGAGAGCGACGCTTCAGCTGCATTTAGGTACTTTTGGAACTCAGCCGATACGCCGCGCAGTTGCGCGGGCCGGTTCAAAACGGGGGCCTGGACGCTCCGATGGGAGGGCTTCGATGAGTTGCTTTATTGGCCGCGTGGCGGGCATCGTCGCGTTGGCATTAGCGCCGATGGCATACGTCATAGCGGGGTCGCTTGGTGTTAGCTCGGCTCAACCGCCTGATTGCGGTCCGGGCAACTGGTGGGACCCCGGAATCAATGCGTGCCAGCCTCTAGGACCACCACCGCCGCCCCCGGAGTGCGGGCGGGGCGAGTGGTTCAACCATGTAACCAACGAGTGCCAGCCCGTGAGCCCGTCGTTCCGCGGCTACGGTTTCCACTTTTCGACGGCGCCGATTGGACGGGCGTCGTAGTTGCCGGCGGTTCGGCGGCGAAAATGCTTCTGCCAGCGCCTATATCGGCGCGCGCGGCTGATCACTCGTCAGTAAGGTACTAACGCGTGAAAGCCCTTCGCCGGTTCACCGTCCGCGCTCACCTTCCAGAGCGCCTCGCCGCGTTGGAACAACTGTCGACGAACTTGCGCTGGTCGTGGGAAAAACCGACGCAGGACTTGTTTGCGACCATCGATCCCGCGTTGTGGGTGCAGTGCGGCCGTGACCCGGTGGCGATGCTGGGGGCGGTCAATCCGGCACGGCTCGACGAGTTGGCAGACGATGACGGGTTCGTTGCGCGGCTCGATGAGCTGGCAGCGGATTTGAACGACTATCTGACTTGCACGCTGTGGTATCAGCAGCAAGAGAGCGACGGCATCGCCATGCCCACCGGTATCGCGTACTTCTCGATGGAGTTCGGGGTCGCCGAGGTGTTGCCGAACTACTCTGGTGGCCTTGGCATCCTCGCCGGCGACCATCTCAAGTCGGCTTCCGACCTTGGGGTGCCGCTGATCGCGGTGGGCCTGTACTACCGGTCGGGCTACTTTCGGCAGTCGCTGACTGCAGACGGCTGGCAGCAGGAGACCTATCCCTCGCTGGATCCGCAGGGACTGCCGTTGCGGTTGCTCACCGACGACGGCGGCAACGCCGTGCTGGTCGAGGTTTCGTTGCCCGATGCGGCGCAGCTGCACGCCCGGATCTGGGTCGCGCAGGTAGGCCGGGTTCCGTTGTTGCTGCTGGACTCAGACGTCCCAGAGAACGAGCACCAGCTGCGGGGCGTCACCGACCGCCTGTACGGCGGGGACCAGGACCATCGCATCAAACAAGAAATCCTCGCCGGCATCGGCGGTGTACGGGCGATTCGCGCCTTCACCGCCATCGAAGGATTGCCCGCGCCGGAGGTGTTCCACATGAACGAGGGCCACGCCGGCTTCCTCGGAGTGGAACGCATCCGCGAGCTGATGACCGATTCGGGGTTGGATTTCGATACCGCGCTCACCGTCGTGCGCTCCAGCACGGTGTTCACCACTCACACCCCGGTGCCCGCCGGCATCGACCGGTTTCCGGTGAATATGGTGCGTCGCTACTTCGGCGACAATCTCGATGGGCCCGACGGACCCGCGCTGCTGCCGGGTGTCCCCACCGAGCGAGTCATCCAGTTAGGTGCCGAGGACGACCCGGCCACCTTCAACATGGCCCACATGGGCCTGCGCCTGGCCCAACGTGCCAACGGTGTCTCACAGTTGCACGGCCGGGTCAGTCGCGCCATGTTCAACGAACTGTGGCACGGGTTCGACGCGGACGAGGTGCCGATCGGGTCGATCACCAACGGTGTGCACGCGCCTACCTGGGCAGCGCCGCAGTGGGTGGAGCTGGGCCGCGAGCTGGCCGGCTCCGACTCGTTGAGCGAGCCCGCGACGTGGCGGCGACTGCAACACGTAGATCCGGCGCAGCTGTGGTCGATCCGCTGCCAACTACGAGCTCTGCTCGTCGAGGACGTCCGAGTTCGGCTGCGCCGCTCATGTCTTGAACGCGGTGCCTCGGAAGCTCAACTCGGCTGGATCTCGACGGCATTCGATCCCGACGTACTCACGGTCGGGTTCGCCCGGCGAGTGCCGACGTACAAGCGGCTGACGTTGATGCTGCGCGATCCCGATCGCTTGGAACGGCTGCTGCTCGACGAGGAAAGGCCGATCCAGCTGATCGTCGCAGGAAAATCTCATCCGGCTGACGACGGCGGCAAGGCGCTAATCCAGCAGGTAGTGCGGTTCGCCGACCGACCCGAGCTGCGACACCGAATAGCTTTTCTGCCTAACTACGACATGTCGATGGCCCGGCGCTTGTATTGGGGCTGCGATGTTTGGCTGAACAATCCGCTGCGCCCGCTGGAGGCGTGTGGCACGTCGGGGATGAAGAGCGCACTTAACGGCGGGTTGAACGTATCGATCCGCGATGGCTGGTGGGACGAGTGGTACGACGGTGAAAACGGTTGGGAAATCCCGTCTTCCGACGGGGTGGCCGACGCCAGCCGTCGTGACGATCTGGAGGCCAGCGCACTTTACGACCTGCTGCAGCAGTCGGTGGCGCCGAAGTTCTACGAGCGTGACGAGCGCGGCGTGCCGCCGCGGTGGATCGAGATGGTGCGGCACACGCTGCAAACGCTCGGGCCGAAGGTCCTTGCCTCACGCATGGTGCGTGATTATGTCGACCGCTACTACACCCCAGCCGCGCAGTCATTGCGCCGCACTATGGGCGCTGACGGCGGCAGCGCTCCTTTCGACGCGGCCCGTGACCTGGCCGCCTACCGGCGGCGCGCATTTCAGGCGTGGCCAAAAATCCGGATCAGCGACGTCGACAGCACCGGGTTGCCTGATACCCCGGTCCTGGGCTCGAAACTGACGTTAACCGCGACTGTGCAGCTGCTTGGGCTTCGTCCCGACGAGGTGACGGTGCAAGCGCTGCTGGGCAGGGTCGACGCTGACGACAGCCTGCGAGACCCCGTCACGATCGAGATGTCACACACCGGCAACGCCGGCGCAGGTAAGGAGATCTTCTCGACGACGACGCCACTGCCGGTGGCCGGGGCGGTCGGTTACACCGTGCGGGTGTTGCCGAACCACCCGCTTCTCGCGGCCGCCAACGAGCTAGGTCTGGTCACGCTGGCCTAGCCGGCGCCGCAAACAGTCACTGCGCTGCGAGAGCCTTCGCCAGTTTCAGCACGCGGTTGTTGCCACCGTCCACGACGTAGATGTTGCCCTGGCCGTCCGCCGCCACACCGCGCGGATCGTTGAGACCGCTGAACGGCAGGGTGGACAGGGTGGTGACCTTGGTGGCGGGGTCTGTCTTCAGTTTCAGCACCCGGTTATTGCCACTGTCGGCGACGTAGGCGCCGTTGGGATCCACGGTCACACCGTGTGGGTGGTTCAGACCAGTAATCGACAACACGGTCTGGGTGGCGCTGGAGTGTGACGGCAGTTGCAATACTCGGTTGTTGCCAGTGTCGGTGACCCAAATGTTGTCACTGCCGTCCACTGCTATTCCATCCGGTTGGTTGAGGCCGGCGAAAGCCAGCACCTCCGGGGCGTTCATACCGGTCTTCCAGTGCAGCACCCGGTTGTTGCCGCTGTCGACGACGTAGAAATCTTTGGCCGCCTTCATGACGACACCCTGAGGCGTCCGCAGGCCGCTGAAGGGTCCCATCCACTCGGTGCTGGAGGTGGCCTGCCAAGGCGGAGACGGGGCGGACCGTGGAGCGTGTGCCCATAGCACCCGGTTGTTGTCGGCGTCGGTGACGTAGAGGTTGCCGCCGCTGTCCACCGCCACACCGACAGGATTGTTCAATCGGGTGAGCGGCAGCACGCTTTGCGCGTACGAATTCGCCGCCAGTTTCACTACCCGATTTTTGCCGCTGTCGGTGACGTAGACGGCGCCGTTGGAGTCCACCGCCACACCGGTGGGGCGATCAAGGCCGGTGAAGGGCAGCACCACTATTGGCCCCGCCGCTGACGCTGGCTGTGAGGCTTGCCCGGAAGTCGGTAGTGCGGCACTCGTCGTCGCGGTCGTGGCAGTGCTGGGATTAACGGTGCCTTTTCCCCCGCAGCCAGCAGCCATCGCACCCATCACGACGATCGCCACGATGACGGTGAGACTTTTAAAACAACGAGCACAACGAGAGCTCATCGCTGCACCTTATGCTGTCGCGCGACGAAGTACCCGGCGGAAGACCATTCGCCGACAGGCGCGTGCCGAGAAGAGTGAGGCCACTGCCGGTGGTAATGCATCATGCAAGCCGCGCGTCAGCCGCTGTGCGCAGCCGCTTAAGCGCTTGGCGCACCTGCGACGCGTCCGTGGTGTGCCAAAACGGCGGCAGCGAGGCGCGCAGGTAGCTGCCATAGCGGGCGGTGGCCATCCGGGAGTCGAGCACCGCGACCACGCCGCGGTCCTCGACGCCGCGTAGCAACCGCCCCGCGCCTTGGGCCAGCAGGAGCGCGGCGTGGCTGGCCGCGACCGCCATGAAGCCGTTGCCGCCGTGTGCGGCCACCGCCCGCTGACGGGCGCTTAGCAGCGGGTCATCGGGCCGCGGGAACGGAATGCGGTCGATGATCACCAGCGACAGTGACGGGCCCGGCACGTCGACACCCTGCCACAGCGACAAAGTGCCGAACAGCGACGTGGCGGCATCAGCGGCGAACTGCTCGATCAGCGCGGCGGTGCCGTCGTCGCCTTGACAGCGGACCGGGGTGGACAGCCGGTCCCGCATGGCTTCGGCGGCCGCCCGTGCGGCGCGCATCGACGAGAACAGCCCCAGGGTGCGTCCGCCAGCGGCTTCGACGAGCTCCGCAATCTCGTTTAGCTGCTCAGCCGAGCCTGTGCCATCGCGGCCAGGCGGCGGCAAATGCGCTGCCACATAAAGGATTCCGGCCTTGGCGTGTCGGAAGGGCGATCCGACATCGAGCCCGCGCCAGCGGGGCTGATCATTGTCGTCGCCGGCCAGACCCCATGCAGTAGCCATGGCATCGAACGATCCACCGAGTGTGAGCGTCGCCGACGTCAACACCACCGTCGACCGCGCGAACAGCCGGCTGCGCAACAGCTCGGCCACCGACAGCGGCGCCACACGCAACGCCAACCGCACTGAGCCGCGACTGCCGTCGTGTTCGAGCCACACCACGTCGGTGCGATCCGGGATCGCCGGGGCGAACGACGCCAGGATCCGCGACGCGGTCTCGCCGATCTCGGTCAGGCTGGCAACGGCTTCCAGGCGCGCCGAAGCTGCCTTCGGATCGCTGGGCGAGGTGTCGACGGCCGACCGGGCCGCATTGGCCGCGTCGCGCAGCGCGGTCACATGGGTTGCCAACTCGTCGTCGAGGTAGTCGATGCGTCCTGGCATCGCGTTGTGGATCGCTGCGATAAGCGTGTTGGATGCGCCCTCGAAGCGTTGGATCAATTCTGGATCGACCAACCTGCCGATGCGCCGCGCCGCCGCAGTCAGTGCGGCTGGTGTCAGTTCGCCGGTGGCCACCGCGGTGACCCGATCCACCAACTCGTGCGCCTCATCGACGACCAGGAACTCGTGTTCAGGCAATACCGCGGATTCAGCGATGGCGTCGATGGCCAGCAACGCGTGGTTGGTGACGACGATGTCGGCCCGGCCCGCTTCGGCGCGGGCCCGTTCGGCGAAGCATTCGCCTCCGAAGGGGCAGCGCGCCATGCCGAGGCATTCCCGCGCGGACACGCTGACCTGCGCCCAGGAGCGATCCGCCACGCCAGGTTTGAGCTCGTCGCGATCACCGGAATCCGTGGTAGACGCCCAGGCGGTGAGCCGCTGCACGTCGCGACCCAGCGCGGTGAGGGGCTCGAAGAGTTCGTCCTGCGGCTCTTGATCCGAACCCGGCTGCGTCGTCGACCCGTTGTGAATTTTGTTCAGGCACAGGTAGTTCTGCCGTCCCTTCAGCAGCGCGAACCGGGGCCGGCGGGGCAGCGCATCGGCAAGCGAGTCGACCAGCTGCGGCAGATCACGATCAACGAGCTGGCGCTGCAGGGCGATGGTCGCGGTCGAGACCACCACCGGCGAATCGTCGCCTACTGCGCGAACGATGGCTGGCACCAGATACGCCAGCGACTTGCCGGTTCCGGTGCCGGCCTGTACCGCAAGATGCTCTCCGGTTTCAAACGCATGCGCCACAGCTTGGGCCATCTCCAGCTGGCCGCTGCGTTCACTGCCCCCGATCGCAGCCACCGCGGCGACCAGAAGATCGGGCACGGAAAGGTCGGTCGTGGCTACTCCTGCCTTTGGGCTACAGGTGAAGGGCCGGGATCTGCCGTGTCGGTATCGCCGGATCGCCGTGCGACAACATCAGACCCTCCCACGGCAGGCTGCGCAATCCCGATGCCACCAGTCTTCGCGCGGCAGATAAATACGTGTCGGCCACCACCTCGCCGCCGCGCACCAGCGGGACCGTCAACACGCGACATGGCTCGGCGATGTCGGGCACGCGGCCCGCGGGATACACGACCTCCTCGGTGATCGTGCCCGTCGGGCGGGACACCCGCATCGCTTCTTTGCGCCCACCTTGAGACTCCTTGTGGCTGCTGCGTTTCTGCACCGGTATGCCGTCCACTTCCACCAGCTTGTAGATCATGTTCGCGGTCGGCGCGCCCGATCCGGTGACCAGCGACGTGCCGACGCCGTAGCTGTCGACCGGATCGGCGCCCAGCGCGGCGATGGCGAACTCGTCGAGGTCGCCGGACACCACGATCCTGGTCCGGGTCGCACCCAGGCGGTCGAGCTGCTCACGAACCTGGCGGGCCAGCACACCCAGCTCCCCGGAGTCGATACGCACGCCGCCCAGCCCGGTACCGGCCGCTGCCACCGCGGTGGCTACGCCGGTCGTCACGTCATAGGTGTCCACCAGCAATGTGGTTTCCGTGCCGAGCGCGTCGACCTGGGCGCGGAAGGCGGCCAGCTCGTCGGGCCCGTCAGGATGAGTGTGCAGCAAGGTGAACGAGTGTGCCGCGGTGCCTTCTGCCGGCACCCCGTATCGACGCTGGGCCTCCAGATTGGATGTCGCGGTGAAGCCGGCGATGTAAGCCGCACGCGCTGCGGCGACCGCGGCTTGCTCATGGGTTCTTCGCGACCCCATCTCGATCAGCGGACGTTCCCGCGCGGCACTGACCATGCGGGCAGCAGCGGACGCGATTGCACTGTCGTGATTAAAGATCGACAACGCCAGCGTTTCCAGCACTATGCACTCGGCAAAGCTGCCATGCACTGAAATTACCGGGGAGCCAGGGAAATACAGCTCGCCCTCGGCGTAGCCGTCGACATCGCCGGCGAATTCATAGCGGCGCAGGTACTCCAACGTGTCCGGGTCGAGAAATTCTGCAAGCATCGCCAGCGCGTCGTCGCTGAACCTGAAGCTCAGCAAGGCTTCCAGGAACCGGCCGGTTCCGGCGACCACCCCGTAGCGGCGGCCGTCAGGCAGCCGGCGGGCGAACAGCTCGAAGCTGGTTCGGCGATCTGCGGTACCGTCCCGCAGCGCCGCCGCCAGCATGGTCAATTCGTACTTGTCGGTCAGCAGCCCAGCCCAGGCCGAGTCGTTCACACCGCAACGGTATCGGGTGCGCCGCCCCGGCTCGGTATCCTAGGGCCATGGTTGCGTCTGCCCCGACCAAGCCGGGAACCACCGGGCAACGCCACGTCGATCCAGTTGACGTCACAGCCAGTCCGTGGGTGACCATCGTGTGGGACGATCCGGTCAATCTGATGACCTACGTGACCTATGTCTTCCAGAAGCTGTTCGGCTACAGCGAGCCGCACGCCACCAAGCTGATGCTGCAAGTCCACAACGAAGGAAAGGCCGTGGTGTCGTCGGGCAGCCGTGAACAAATGGAAGTCGACGTGTCCAAGCTGCACGCCGCCGGGCTGTGGGCGACCATGCAGCAGGACCGGTAACGGTCTTAAGGACGTCTAGGACGCTGTGCGCAAGTGGAAGCGGGTCGAGACCGCGGATGGTCCCCGTTTTCGGTCCGCGTTGGCCCCGCATGAGGCGGCGCTGCTGAAGAGCCTGGTCGGCTCGCTGATCGCCATGCTCGACGAGCGCGAATCTTCCGAGCCGCCGGATGAACTCGAGCAGATCACCGGGATGAAAACCGGCAATTCCCAGCCACCGGAGGACGCGACGCTGCGGCGGCTGCTGCCCGATTTCTCCCGGCCGGAGGACGAGGATCCCGATGCGGCCGAAGGTCTTAACGCCGCTTTGCGCAGCTTGCATGAACCGGAAATCATCGACGCCAAACGCGTTGCGGCCCAACAGCTATTAGATACCGTTCCGGACGACGGCGGTCGGTTCGAGCTCACCGAGGACGCCGCCAACGCCTGGATCGCCGCGGTCAACGACATCCGGCTGGCGCTGGGCACCATGCTCGATATCAGCCCCGCCGGGCCGGAACGCCTGCCGGATGACCATCCGCTGGCTCCGCATCTCGACGTCTACCAGTGGCTCACGGTCTTGCAGGAATACCTGGTGCTGGCGTTGATGGGGCGCCGATGACGCTGGTGGCGACGCGATGAACTCCATCACCGATGTCGGAGGCATCCTCGTCGGCCATTACCACCGGCTGGACCCCGACGCGGCCAGGGGCAGCGGCTGGGCGCGTGGTGTAACCGTCGTCGTGACACCGCCGGGCACCGTCGGTGCCGTCGACGCCCGCGGCGGGGCACCCGGCAGCCGCGAGACCGATCTGCTCGATCCAGCCAACAGCGTCCGCTACGTCGACGCGGTGCTGATCGCCGGCGGCAGCGCCTACGGCTTAGCGGCCGCCGACGGCGTCATGCGCTGGTTAGAGGAGCATGGCCGCGGTGTCGCACTGGCCCGTGGGTTGGTGCCCATCGTGCCAGGAGCGGTGATCTTCGATCTGGACGTCGGCGACTGGGCCTGCCGGCCGACCGCCGATTTCGGGTACGCCGCCTGTGAGTCTGCCGGCGTCGAGGTCGACGTCGGCACGGTCGGCGCCGGCGTCGGAGCGTGTGCCGGTGTGCTCAAGGGCGGTATCGGCACGGCGTCGACGACGCTGCCGTCCGGGGTGACGGTCGGAGCACTGGTCGCCGTGAATTCGGCGGGCAATGTCATCGACCAGGCCACCGGGCTGCCGTGGATGGCACAGCTGGCCGACGAGTTCGGGCTGACGCCGCCGCCGGCCGACCAACTCGCCACACTAGCGCAGCTCGAAAGCCCGTTGAGCTCGCTGAACACGGCGGTCGCGGTGGTTGCCACCGACGCCGCGCTCAGTCCGGCCGCTTGCCGGCAGGTCGCCAGCACCGCCCACGATGGATTGGCCCGCAGCATCCGGCCCGCGCACACCCCGGTGGACGGCGATATGGTGTTCGCGCTGGCCACCGGCGCAGTCGAGGTCGCGCCACCGCTCGATACGCCGGCTGCCTTTTCTCCGGAGACGGCGCTGGTGACCGTCGTGGGGTCGGCGGCAGCCGACTGCCTGGCCCGCGCCGTGCTAGTCGGCGTGGTTGCCGCCGAGTCGGTGGCCGGAATACCGACCTACCGGGGCACGTTGCCCGGAGCATTCGACCGACCGCGCCGGTGAGGATGCGAAAGCGATGAGGAGGAACGGCGCAGATGACCGAGAGGAAACCGGTGACGTGCTGGTGATCCGCGCCGATCTGGTG
>NZ_CAXUCH010000051.1:0-23738 GCF_964249325.1 uncultured Mycobacterium sp.
AACATCCAAAACCACAAACCTTAACCGCCAACTATGCGGAAAACGGGCCTAGGTGAGCTGCTGATGAGGCTAGCCAGCGGGGCTACCAGGGTCAATTCAGATGAAAACGCTTGCGCCAGATCGGCAATCTCTGCTCAACGGTCGTTTTGGAGGCACTGCTTAATCGCCCAAGGATCCGCTGGCCGCAGCGACCAACTCGCCGATGCCTATATTTCTGTGCTGCATCGCACCGCTCGCAACGTTTCAGCGTTGTGCTTTTCCGTCTCGCTGAAATCCGCTGCGGCCATGCGGGCCTTTCCGCCGATGTCAATCAGGGTCTCGTGATGGGCTCGCAGTCTGGCAGTGTGATCGGTGTGCGCTTGGGTACCGCATCGCAAAACGTATGCGCGGCGTCAAAGTTCCCAAACATCCCGCTCACCGGTGACGTCCCCGCGAGGTGATTGGCGCCGTCGTCGGCGTGCTGGCCGGCCCGGTGGGAATCGTCGGTTCCCGCGTGCAGCAACCCGGTGTTGACGTACATCACAACCCTTTCCCGAACTGTCGGTTAAGGCGACTACGCCGTGTTTGCCGGTCAATTCACTTCGCGCCGGCTACCACGACGCTGGCTATGGCAAAGCACTACCGCCGCCATTTGCCAGTCTCATGAGCGGCGTGCTTTTGCTTTCCGCAGGAGCAATCGTGTGCTGGCTTGGTCCCCAATGAGATGATCGACGATCGCCAACCACAGGGTCACCAGAAGTTGCCGGCCAAGACTTGCCCGGTAACTATGGTCCGGACACGCCGGAAGTGGTCGGCTGCACCGACATCAATGGTCGATCAGCGTTAGCGGGTTTCCGGATTGGAATAGATCCGGCTCGGGGCGATTAGTACTGCGGCTCGCCGTTCTTCAGCCATCACCCGGTCGTAGGTATCCCAGTCGTCGTGGGTACCGCCGGCGGCCTTAAAGACGTTGCGCAACAAAACCCTCAGGCCTTCGCCGTCGACGTCGGGATGTGGGTCGTCGGGGCCGATAATCTCGGCGGTTCCGTCGACGGCACCCCATTGCCAGCCAGCGCGGGCGACGATGGTGACTCGGGGATCGGCGCGCAGGTTCCGTAGCTTGCGTGAGCCGCCGATTGCTACCAGTCCGACTACCTGCGCGCCGGTCACTGGGTGCGGCAAAACGCCAGCGTTGACCACCGACGCCTGGATGCTGCCGTCGCTACGCAAGGTGCTGAACACACACAGCCCGTGATCTCTCGACGCCAGCTCAGCGAAGGATGAAAGAGCGTTCACGATCAAGTGTCCTTTCCAATATCGGCCAGCATGGTTGTGGGCGCTGTCATTGCACGCTTCAAATGGCGTCGATCCATTTTTCGAGGCGCCGCGCTTGGCGGGTCATGAGATCCGGTTGTCGCAGGGCGCTAGCGAGTACTGCGCTGCCTTGATAGAGCGCAACCAGTTCGACCGCGAGGTCGTGGGCGTCGCGGCGACTCATGCTGCGGAATTGCTGCTGGGCCCAATTGATCGGAATCTGCATTAGCGGCGCGGCAAGCGGATCGGGTCCGCCGGATCGCTTCGCCAGCTCCGAGCACAGCGTCCCGTGCGGGCAGCCATGCGGGGCTATCGAGTCTCGCCGGTCGGCCAGCAGACGGACCAGTCCCTTCAGCCGGGCCTTGGGGCTGCGATGCCGACGCTCCAACTCGGCCAGTGCTGATTCCATCTCTTGCGTCCGAGTTCGCACGACGGCGGCGACGATTTCGTCTTTGGTCTTGAAGTAGTAGTACACGTTGCCCACTGGCACATCGGCCGCTTGGGCGATGTCAGCCAGGGTGGTGCGTTCCACGCCTTGGCGGTGCACAAGCTCACGCGCGGCGGCCACCAGCCGTTCTCGCTTGCCGGGCAGCGTCGCTGAGGCGTTCCCGTCAGGCACTGAGTCAGTCATCTCACTCAGCAGTATAGGTAACATATCCTGAACCATGGGTAGGTTAGTTAAACAACTAACCTACGCTGGCTAATTGGCGAACCTCAGCGGATGCGGCGGCGCGGCTGTGGTCATCCCGAAGCTGCTGGTCGCATCGTTTACGTCTAGGCGGGAAGGCCTGCCATGGCACGGTATCAGAACGCCCAGAACCGCGAGATTGTCGCGGAATTGCGCACGAACTACGGCCGCGTCTGCGCCTACTTCGCCGACAAACCATTGCTGCTCCTCACCACAACTGGAGCGTGATCGGGGCAGCGCCGCGTCAACCCCGCTGGGCTACCGACATGACGGCGACCGCTACGTGATCCTCCTGCGCAGCCTCGAGTGCCTCGGCAGGACTGGCGTCGATGAAGTGGAATGTGGTACCACCCTCCATCTCTATGGATGGTCGGGGTGATGGGTAAGCACGAAGACCGGGGTATGAAATGGCGGGTTGGCGCCCGACCAACCTTTCCAGTCGTCGTCAGTTCACGGCCCACGCTGGGGCCCGAACTTGTTGCGGCCTGTCCGCTTTTAACCACCGCAAGGTAGGACTGGCGGCGGGCTGAGAACTCATCGGCCGGTCCAGCGCACAGTGGCGCTGGCTTTGCCGACAGGACTAAACGAGCCAGGCCGCGGCGTTCGACGGCAACTGAGCGTCGACTAGCGGCGCGCTAGCTAGGAGCAGCACGCCGTCGGGCAGCGTCAGAGGACGATCGCCGGCATTCAGCGCACAAACCAGCCCCGCAGGACGCCGGAAGATCAACGCATCGCGCGGCGAGGGCAGCCAGTCGATAAGGCTACCGTCGAATTCGGAACGCGCACAGCGTAATTCCAATATGCGCCGGAAAAAGGACAGCATCGATTCGGTATCGCGAAGCTGCTTTTCTACGGTCAGTGCTGCCCATTCCGCCGGCATCGGCAGCCATGTGTCGGAACTAGTCGAAAACCCGAACGGGGGAGTGTCGCCACTCCAGGGCAGCGGGACCCGGCAGCCGTCGCGGCCACGCTCGGTATGGCCCGAGCGCTCCCAGGTCGGATCCTGCAGCACCTCGTCCGGCAACTGCACATCGGGCAGACCCAGCTCCTGACCGTTATATATGAAGGCCGCGCCCGGCAAGGCGAGCATCACCATCGCCATGGCTCGCGCCCGGTCCAGCCCGACCTTGCCGCCGCCGTAGCGGGTGACCTCCCGCCCGACGTCGTGGTTGGCCACCGTCCACGTGGGTGGAACATCTTCGATTGCCGCAGCGGCCAGTGTGTTCTCGATTGCATCTCGAAGCTCGTCGACGTCGAAATCCGCTTGGGCCAGCCGGAAATTGAAACCCAAGTGCAGTTCGTCAGGTCGCAGGTATTCCGCCCACCGGGCGTTGTCGTGCACCCAGATCTCGCCGACGGTCACCGCATCGGGATAGTCGTTGACGACGGCGCGGATGTGGCGATGAATCGCATGCACATTCGGGTGGTTAAACCGCGGATCGCGGTCTTTGTGGCGCAGCAACCGGTTGTCGACGGATTCCATGTCGGGCAGCCCGGGCGGCTTCGCCATGCCGTGCGCCACGTCGATGCGAAAGCCGTCCACGCCGCGTTCCAGCCAGAACCGCAGCGTCTTCTCCAGATCGTCAAACACCTCCGCGTTGTCCCAATTCAGGTCTGGCTGCTCGGCGTCGAACAGATGCAGGTACCACTGGCCCGGATTGCCGTCGGGTTCGACGACCCGCGTCCAGGCAGGCCCGCCGAACACCGACTCCCAGTTGTTCGGCGGCATCGACCCGCCGGGGCCGCGGCCGTCGCGAAAGATGTAGCGCTCCCGCGCGGCACTACCCGGCCCAGCTGCCAGCGCGGCCTGAAACCACTGATGCTGCGAACTGGTGTGATTGGGCACCAAGTCCATTGTGATCTTGATTTTTCGCCGGTGCGCCTCGGTGATCAGCCGTTCCGCCGCTGCCAGCCCGCCGAACAAGGGGTCGACGTCGCGGGGATCGGCGACGTCGTAGCCGTGGTCGGCCATCGGGGAGACGGTGACCGGATTCAGCCAGATCGCGTCGACGCCGAGAAGTTTGAGGTAGTCGAGTCGGCTCGCCACCCCGTCCAGGTCGCCGACGCCGTCACCGTTGCTGTCGGCGAACGAGCGCGGATACACCTGGTAGAACACCGCATGCGCCCACCACGGGCGGCCCTCCCGCCGGTCCATCAGAACGGCGAGTTGACCAGGGAGTGCGCGGCCATTTCCAAGTAGTCGAGCAGTTCTTTCCGGTGCTGGTCGTCGAGCGTCTGAGAGTCGACGGAGGCGACCGCGGTGTGCATGCAGCGCAGCCAGGCGTCGCGCTCGATGGGGGAGATCCGAAACGGCATATGACGCATCCGCAGCCTGGGATGGCCGCGCCGTTCGGAGTAGGTTCGCGGACCACCCCAGTACTGCTCGAGAAACATCCGCAGCCGTTCCTCGGCGCCGGAAAGGTCCTCTTCGGGGTAAATCGGGCGCAGGATCTCGTCCTCGGCGACCAAGTCATAGAAGCGCGACACGATCGCATGAAAGGTTTCCGCGCCACCGACGGCGTCGTAAAAGGACTGTTGCACCGGTTCCATCCCTTCCATTGTGGTCTATCGCCGGCGGCTTACGGTGCTCGGCAGTGTGGACCGAGTCACATCGCCCGCACTGGATGTTCACCGACTGACCAGCGCACACACACCGAATTGGCGTGCGATCGGGGGCGAATCATGGTGGACTGTTCGGCGGAGGACCTATGGCGCAGCGCAAGAAACGCCGCCACCGCAGTTCCGCGGCGGGGCTAACCGAGCCAGCTACCGGTTCATGCCTGCACAGCGTCGACAGCCGTCCACCCATCCCACACGACGGTGCATCGATCTGGACCCGCCGGCGGGTGCTGCTGCTGAACTCCACCTATGAGCCGTTGACCGCGCTGCCGCTGCGCCGGGCGATCATCATGCTGATCTGCGGCAAGGCTGACGTCGTGCACGACGACCCAGCCGGGCCGGTCATTCACTCGGCGACCAGGTCGATCGCTGTACCGTCGGTGATCCGGCTGCGCTCGTTTGTCCGGGTGCCCTACCGCGCGCGTATCCCGATGACCAGGGCAGCGCTGATGCACCGCGACCGGTTCTGCTGCGCCTACTGCGGGTCTAAGGCCGACACCGTCGACCATGTGGTGCCGCGCAGCCGGGGTGGGGACCACTCCTGGGAAAACTGCGTGGCCTGCTGCTCAACCTGCAACCACCGCAAAGGTGACAAGCTGCTCACCGAGCTCGGCTGGACCCTGCACCTGGCGCCAATGCCGCCGAAGGGCCAGCACTGGCGACTGCTTTCGACGGTCAAGGAACTCGACCCGGCCTGGGCCCGGTACTTAGGCGAGGGTGCTGCCTAGCCCGGCCGACGATGGAGGGGGACCCCAGCCGCGTAGCGGCGAGGGGACGCCTAGCGCGATAAGGAGGAGCCGCGCAATCGGGCTTAGATCTCACGATGGGATACGGTTTCCGTCGTGAGCATGATGGAGATCCACCTTTACTTCGTCGGAATCCCGCTATTGCTGGTGGCCATGCTGGCGGCGCTGATCTGGTCACGCAAAGGACCTCATCCGGCGACGTACAAGCTGTCGGAACCCTGGACGCGTCCGCCGATCCTGTGGGCCGCCACCGATGAGGACCTCGGTGGGAACCACGACGAACACGGCAGCTCAGAGGTGAGTGTGGGGGGTGGCGCCAGTGGCAGCTGGTGAAGTCGCGACCATCGAACCCGCGCAGCTGCCGAACGGATGGGTGATCACCGCCAGCGGACGGCTCTCTGGGGTCACCGAGCCCGGCGACGTCTCGGTGCACTACCCGTTCCCGCTCAAAGACCTTGTCAGGCTTGACGACGCGTTGACCTACGGATCGCGGACATCCAAGGCGCGGTTCGCGGTCTACATCGGTGATCTCGGCAGCGACACCGCAGCGCGGGCCCGCGAGATCCTCGCCAAGGTGCCCACCCCGAACAACGCGGTACTGATTGCGGTCTCGCCGGATCAGCACGCGATCGAGGTGGTGTACGGCTCACAGGTGCGTGGCCGCGGCGCCGAGTCGGCCGCGCCACGTTCAGTGGCGGCCGCCGCGTCGGCATTCAAAGAGGGCAAGCTGATCGACGGGCTGGTGAGCGCGGTCCGGGCGCTCAGCGCCGGCATCGACCCGCCGTAGCCCACGGCGGAGGCAAGCGTCACGCAGCGTCGAACCGACGGGCTTTCAGCGCCCTGTCGACCCCGGCGCGGCCCTCCAGCACCAGTCGGCGCAACGCCGGCGGCACCTCGGGATCGGCCAAAAACTCGTCGGCGGCCGCTAGGCCCTCGTCGCTGATGTCCCACGACGGATAAAGGCCCACCACCACTGTTTGCGCGACTTCACTGGATCGCCGCGCCCACACGCCAGGTATCGCCGCGAAATAGCGCCCGGTGAACGGCTTGAGCAGCTCGGCCTGACCAGGTGCTGTGATCCCGGCAATGATCGACCGTCCCGTGACGTTGGGCAGCGTGTCGTCCTCGATGACCGTGGTCCAGGCTTCTTCCTTGACCCGCAGTTGTGGGCGTGCCGCCGAGGCTTGGGCGCCGTGACGCTTGCCGGCTGCGGTCGGGTCACGCTGCACTTCAGCGTCGATGAACGGCGTTTCCGGGCCGGCGGCGTCGACGTGGCCGGCGGTGGCCAGCGCCGTCACGATGCGCCACCGCAGGTCGGTATCGACCTCAAGGCCGGCCAACCCCAAGTCGGCCGGGTCGCGGTCGAGCAGGTCGGCCAGCATCGCGACATGGCGGCTGGAGAGTACCGACGAGCACAGCGCGTTGACGAAGGCCAGCTGGTGATCCGATCCCGGCTCTGCACTGCGGGCCAGCTCCACCAGCCGGTCGGCGAACGCCGGCCAGCCATGCTCGCGCGCCCAGCCCGGCTCGGCGTAGGAGCCCAGCGCGGTCTGCGCCTGCATCAGCAACCGCTGGGCCACCCCGATCTCGGTTTCGGCCTGAACACCGCGCAACACCAGCGCCGCAAAATCGCGGGCCTTCAGCTCGGCATCGCGGGTCATCTCCCACGCCGCCGACCAGACCAGCGTGCGCGGAAGCGGCTCAGCGATATCGGCGATCCGATCCAGCGCGGTGTGCAGCGATTCCGCGTCGAGACGAAGCGAGCAGTACGTCAGGTCGTCGTCGTTGACAAGCACCAACTTTCCACGCGAAACTCCGTGCAGCGCTTGGACTTCGGTAGTCGGGCCTTCGACGTCGAGTTCTTCGCGGTGCACCCGGACCAGCTTGCCGCTTCCGTCGTCGTCGTAAATGCCGACCGCCAGGCGATGCACCCGCGTCTCACCGTCGCCCGGCGCGGCGCCGCCCTGCTGAATCGCGAACCGGGAGAACCGTGCGTCGGCGTCGACGTCGAAATCAGCCCGCAGGGTGTTCAGGCCGGTGGTTTTCAGCCACTGCCGGCCCCAGTCGGACAGGTCCCGGCCAGACGCCTTCTCCAGCGCCTTGAGCAGGTCGTCGAACGTCGCGTTGCCGAACGCGTGGGTTGTGAAGTAGTCACGCAGCCCGGCCAGAAACTGCTCCAGGCCGACGTAGGCCACCAGTTGTTTGAGCACACTGGCGCCTTTGGCGTAGGTGATGCCGTCAAAGTTGACCTCGACAGCAGCAAGGTCGGGAATGTCGGCGGCCACCGGATGCGTCGACGGCAGCTGGTCCTGCCGGTAAGCCCACGACTTCTCCGCGTTGGCGAATGAGGTCCACGCTTCGGTGAATTCGGTGGCCTCGCTTTGGCACAGCACCGAGGCGAAGGTGGCGAACGACTCGTTGAGCCACAAGTCGTCCCACCACCGCATGGTGACCAGATCGCCGAACCACATGTGCGCCATCTCATGCAGCACCGTCTCGGCGCGTCGTTCATAGGAGGCGCGGGTGACCTTGCTGCGGAACACATAGTCCTCGATGAAAGTCACCGCACCGGCGTTCTCCATCGCACCCGCGTTGAACTCCGGCACGAACAGCTGGTCATACTTGCCGAACGCGTAAGGCACGCCAAAGTGCTTGTGGTAGAAGCCGAATCCTTGCTTGGTCTGGGTGAACAGCCGCCCGGCGTCCATGTATTTGGCCAGTGTGGCCCGGCAGAAGAGACCTAACCGGATCTCGCCGTGCTCGTCGGAGTAGGTGTCGGTCCACTTCGCGTAGGGCCCGGCGATCAGCGCCACCAGGTAGGTGCTCATCCGCTGGGTGGTGGCAAAGGTGTGCCGACCGTTTTCGACGGTGGTGGGTGCAGCGTTGGAGATGACCTGCCAATGTTCGGGTGCTCGCACTGCTACGTCGAAGGCGGCCTTGAGGTCGGGCTGGTCGAAGCAAGCGAACATGCGCTTGGCGTCCGCGGTTTCGAACTGCGAGTACAGATAGACCTCGCCGTCTACCGGGTCGACGAAGCGGTGCAGGCCCTCGCCGGTGTTCGAGTACCGGCAGTCGGCGTCGACGACGAGCACGTTGTGCTCGTCCAGGCGGGTGAGCGCAATGCAGGTCGATTCGTCGTAGCCCGAGATGTCGAGCTCGCGTCCGTTGAGGGTGGCGCTGTGAACGGTGTCCGCCGCGATGTCGATGAAGGTGTCGGCGCCGGCCAGTGCATCGAACTCCACCGTCGTTTTCGACCGGAAGGTGCGCTCGCCGGGTCCGCCGTCGCCGTCGGTCAGGTCGAGGTCAATGCGGTATTTGTCGACGGTGACCAGCGCGGCGCGTTCGATGGCTTGGTCACGGGTCAAGTTGGGAAGTGCCACGGGTCTAAACCTAGCCCGGCGACGATGCAGAGCGCGTAGCGCGATGAGGAGGAGCCGGGCAATTAAGCTCTAGCCCGGCGACGATGCAGGGGGGACCCCAGCCGCGTAGCGGCGAGGGGACGCGTAGCGCGATGAGGAGGAGCCGGGCAAACAAGTTCTAGCCCGGCGACGATGCAGGGGGGACCCCAGCCGCGTAGCGGCGAGGGGACGCGTAGCGCGATGAGGAGGAGCCGGGCAATCAAGTTCTAGCGGCCGGGAACAGTTCTGCGGCGGCTACGGTTGTGCTGGACGGCCGTCCCGACCGTCGATGAGAGGATCAAATATGCCCGAGAAGTCAGTCGCCGATTTCTGGTTCGATCCGTTGTGCCCGTGGGCCTGGATCACCTCGCGCTGGATCCTCGAAGTGGAGAAGGTCCGCAACATCGAGGCGAACTTTCATGTGATGAGCCTGGCGATCCTCAACGAGGGCCGCGACGACCTGCCCGAGAAGTACAAAGAGGGCATGAAGAAAGCATGGGGCCCGGTGCGGGTGGCGATCGCCGCCGAGCAGGCTCACGGCGCCGAAGTGCTCGCACCGCTGTACACCGCGATGGGCACCCGGGTCCACAACGAGGACAACAAGGACCTCGACGACGTCATCAAGCAATCGCTGGCGGAGGTTGGTTTGCCCGCCGAGCTGGCCGAAGCGGCTAACAGCGACGCTTACGACGAGGCATTGCGCAAGAGCCACCACGCGGGGATGGACGCCGTCGGCGAGGACGTCGGCACGCCGACCATCCACGTCAACGGGGTCGCGTTCTTCGGGCCGGTGCTGTCGAAGATTCCGCGCGGCGAGGACGCCGGCAAGCTGTGGGACGCGTCAGTGACGTTTGCGTCGTACCCCCACTTCTGGGAGCTGAAGCGAACCCGTACCGAGCCGCCGCAATTCGACTGAGGGCTGCGTAGGCCGAAGCTTCCGGCACAATGTCGGGCATGCGCGTCTACCTGGGTTCTGATCACGCTGGCTATGACCTCAAGCAGCAGGTCATCGAGCACCTGAAAAATTCGGGGCACGAGCCGATCGACTGCGGTGCGTTCAGCTATCAGGCCGACGACGACTACCCGCCGTTTTGTATCGCCGCCGCGACCCGCACGGTGGCCGACCCCGGCAGCTTGGGCATTGTGCTGGGCGGATCGGGTAACGGCGAGCAGATCGCCGCCAACAAGGTGCCGGGCGCACGTTGCGCCCTGGCGTGGAGCGTCGAGACCGCGACATTGGCACGCGAGCACAACAATGCACAGTTGATTGGCATCGGCGGCCGCATGCACACCGCTTCCGAGGCAATTGCCATTGTGGATGCATTCCTTACCGCGCAATGGTCGAAAGCCGAACGCCACCAACGTCGTATCGACATTCTCGACGAATACGAACGCACCCACCAACCGCCGCCGGTGCCCGGCGTTGAAACCCCAACGGCGGGCTGACCGTGCCCGAAGGGCACACCTTGCACCGGCTGGCCCGGCTGCATCAGCGCCGATTCGCCGGCGCGCCGGTGGCGGTGTCGAGCCCGCAGGGCCGGTTCGCCGGGCCCGCGTCCGTTGTCGACGGCCGGGTACTGCAGCGCACCAGCGCTTGGGGCAAGCATCTTTTCCACCACTATGTTGACGGCCCAACCGTGCACGTGCACCTCGGCCTGTACGGTCATTTCACGGAATGGGCCCGTCCGCCGGGACTCGCGATGCCGGCGCCGGTGGGTCAGGTGCGAATGCGTATGGTGGGTGCCGAATACGGCACCGACCTACGCGGTCCGACGGTGTGCGAACTGCTCGACGATGCCCAGGTCGCCGACGTAGTGTCCCGGCTTGGTCCCGACCCGCTGCGCCGCGACGCCGATCCGGCGTGGGCCTGGGCGCGGATCGCCAAGTCCCGCAGGCCCATTGGCGCACTGCTGATGGACCAAACCGTGATCGCTGGCGTCGGCAACGTCTACCGCAATGAACTGCTGTTTCGACACGGTATCAACCCCTACCGGCCCGGCCGGACGGTCACCGACGCGCAATTCGACAACGCGTGGCGAGACCTGGTGGAGCTGATGAAGATTGGCCTGCGCCGCGGCAAGATCATCGTCGTACGCCCCGAGCACGACCACGGCGCACCGTCATACCTGCCGGACCGTCCCCGCACCTACGTGTACCGCCGTGCCGGCGACCCATGCCGGGTGTGTGCCAACGCAATCCACACAGCAGAGCTGGAGGGCCGCAATATCTTCTGGTGCCCAACATGCCAGCGGTGAAGATTGCATCCGGCTAACCCCTAGCACATTGTCAGCAAGTTGCCAGGAAACTATGTCGAAATCACTGTGCCACAGTTACTTTGCTCCCAGATTGCTATGGTATGGATGAAACGTGAAGAAATACGCGCGTTTTGCCGCAACGACAGTCGTCATGACCGCCGGATTAGGGCTGGTCGGTTTGGGTGCAGCAACCGGTGCCCAAGCCCAGCCCCGGCCCTTGCCTGATTACCACTGGTGCCCGGGCCAGTTCTGGGATCCGGGCTGGGGTCCCAACTGGGATTGGGGCAACTGCCACGACGATCACCACCGCGACATCGACGGACCTGATCACGGCCGTGATTACTGGGGTGGTCCCGGCGACCGGGGACCTGATGACCGCGGACCTGGCGACTGGCACCCGGGCCCCGGCGGACCTGACGACCACGGGCCAGGCCCCGGGCGCTAGCACCGATCTGTCACCTACCCGGGCCGGACGGCTGTCTCAACGGGCACGCCGTCCGGCCCGGACCAAATTGGAGGGCGAAACCCGGTGGGCACGATGGTGCTAATCCGGCGGCGGACACGACGGCGGCGGCGGGGGACACTAGCGCCCCGGAATTCGCTCAGCCGTTTCTGACGCCCAGGGCCGCGTAGACCTCGTCACTCAAGGCGACACTGCGCGGGTCGGCGTTGGCCTTGGTGGCGTCATAGCGATTCATGACATACGCGTAGCCGATGCGGTGCTCCAGGTCAACGAACGCGAATGACCCGCCCAGGCCGCCGTGCCCGAAAATCCCCGGGTTGGGTCCGTTAAGGCAGCGCTGGTTGAGCATGTAGCCGAGGCCCCACCCGTGGTCGGCGACCCGCGGGCCCAGCACCAGGTCAGTCTCGAAGCCGCCCTGGCACACCCGCACGAGTTCCATGTGGCGGCGGGTCAGCAGCTTCTCTTGGGCCAGCGCGTTGTAGAAGGTCGCCATTCCCAGTGCCGACACCTGTGCATTGTTGGCAGGGAACTCCAGCTCGCGCCACAGCTTCAGGTCGTTGGAGCCCAGTTCGTCGTCGGGCGCAAACCCCATTCCGACGGCCAACCCCGCCTTAGGGTGCTCGTCCAGCGAGACAGGGCACGCCGGCGCCTGGGCGGAGGCCAGCATCTCGCGGATATGCGGCTTGTTCACCGGATCCGCGCACCGGTCATGTTCGCTGACCGGCAGGCCGATGTGGACGTCGATACCCAGCGGCTCCGCGATCTCGCGGCGCAGGTACTGACCGATCGTGGCGCCGGTGACTCGACGGAACACCTCACCGAGGATGAAGCCGAAGGTAAACATGTGGTAGCCCTGCGCGGTATTGGGCTTCCACCACGGCTCGGCGGCGGCCAGCCGGTCGCACACCAAAACCCAGTCGGCAACCTGCTGCCACGGCACCGGCTTGCGCGGCCCGATCACGCCGGATCGGTGGTTCATCACCATCGCCACCGTGATGTCTTCCTTGCCCGCCCGGCCGAATTCCGGCCAATAGCGGGCGACCGGTGCATGCAGGTCAATCTCACCGCGCTCGGCGAGCTGATGCACACACGTGCTCGTCAGCCCTTTTGTGCCCGACAGCACAGTGGCCAACGTGTCTTCGCGCCATGGCCGGGTACCGGCGGCATCGGCTGAACCGCCCCAGAGATTGACAATAAGGTCGCCGTCCACCCAGACCGCGACGGCGGCACCGACCTCGTTGCGTATCGCAAAATTCTGCTCGAACGCGTCACGTACCCGCTCGAAGCGCGACGCGCACGTCCCGTGAATGTCGACGTCGCCCATCTGCTTGATCGACGTCCTCCTCAGCTTTATCGGCCATCGGGGAGCCCAGATCCGAGCGGGCGACGGGAATCGAACCCGCGTCGCTAGTTTGGAAGACTAGGGCTCTACCATTGAGCTACGCCCGCAGAAAATTCTCGAGCGCGACTCTACGTCGGGGCAGACATCAAATCCAAATGAGGCCGTCCCGTGACTTCGCTGTAAGGCAGCTGCCGGGACGGCGGAGGCGGGCCGTAGGATCGCGAGGTCAGCGCGGGGTGTAGCGCAGCTTGGTAGCGCATCCGCTTTGGGAGCGGAAGGCCGTGGGTTCAAATCCCGCCACCCCGACCAGCCCAGCTCGCGCCCATGAGCCGCCCGCCACGAATCGACACCGAGGAGCACAGCCGTGAAAAGCACCGTTGAGCAGTTGAGCCCCACCCGGGTTCGGATCAATGTGGAGGTGCCTTTCACCGAGCTCGAACCAGATTTCGATAAGGCCTACAAGGAGTTGGCTAAACAGGTCCGACTGCCGGGTTTCCGTCCGGGGAAGGCGCCCGCCAAGCTGCTCGAAGCGCGCATCGGCCGCGAAGCGATGCTCGATCAAGTCGTCAACGAGGTGCTGCCCAGCCGCTACGGACAGGCCGTGACGGAGTCAGATGTCCGCCCGCTGGGCCAGCCCGAGATCGAGGTGACCAAGAAGGAATACGGCAAGGACCTAATTTTCACTGCCGAGGTCGACGTTCGCCCCCACATCGCGCTTCCAGACCTGACCGCGCTGAAGATCACCGTGGACCCGGTGGAGGTCACCGACGAGGATGTCGATTCCGAGCTGCAGTCGCTGCGCGCCCGCTTCGGGACCCTGACCACGGTCGACCGGCCCGCCGCTGACGGCGACATTGTTTCCATAGATCTGTCCGCGACCGTCGACGGTGAGGAAGTCCCGGACGCGGCGACCGAAGGTCTGACCCACGAAGTCGGTTCCGGCCAGCTGGTCGATGGTCTCGACGAGGCGATCGTCGGCTTGCCCGCCGGCGAGTCGCGGGTGTTCACGACCACGCTGGCAAACGGCCCGCACGCTGGAAAGGAGGCTCAGGTCACCGTTACGGTGGGCTCGGTCAAGGAACGCGAGCTGCCTGAGCTCGATGACGAATTCGCCCAACTGGCAAGCGAATTCGACACCATCGAGGAGTTGCGGGCTAACGTCGTCGAGCAAGTCCGCCGGGTCAAGCAAATCCAGCAGGCCGAAAAGATTCGCAACGCCACGCTGGACAGCCTGCTGGAGCAGGTGGACATCCCGCTGCCGGAGGCGATCGTGCAGGCCCACGTCGACGAGACGCTGCACAATGCACTTCACGGCCTCGATCACGACGAGGCCCGATTCGCTGAAGCGCTGGCCAAGCAGGGCTCTTCGCGCGAGGAGTTCGACGCCGATGCCCGCACCACGGCTGAGAAGACGGTCAAGACTCAGTTACTGCTCGACGCCCTGGCAGATGATCTCGACATCCAGGTGAGTCAGGACGATCTCACCGAACGACTGGTGCTTATGTCACGGCAGTACGGTGTCGAGCCGCAGCAGCTGCTGTCGTTTCTGCAGCAGAACAACCAACTGCCGGCCATGTTCGCCGACGTGCGGCGGGGGCTGACCTTGGCCGCGGTGGTCGAGGCGGCAACGGTCACCGATGCCGACGGCAATGTCATCGACACCAGTGAGTTCTTCGGTAAGCGCGCCTCGCAGCCTCCGGCGGCCGACGAGGCTGACGAGACGGATGAGGCTGAAGACAGCGACGAGGCTGCTGAGGCTGAAGCGGCCGCAGCCGATCAGGCTTAGTCCGCTGTGTCTGCACCCCGGTGTGACGAAGCGTCCGACGCCACCGCGCCACGCTGTGAGCGAACGCGCGCACTTCCGGGAGTGCATCGCGGCGCCGGTTGGTTAGTGTCGGTGCAGACGCAACTCGAGAAAGCAGGTATCCCGTCGTGACAGACATGCGTTCGAATGCGCTGGGCCTCAACCTCACCGACTCGATCTATGAGCGTTTGCTCGCCGAGCGCATCATCTTCCTCGGCTCGGAAGTCAATGACGACGTTGCCAACCGGCTCTGCGCGCAGATCCTGCTGCTCGCGGCCGAAGACTCGAGCAAGGACATCTCGCTGTACATCAACTCGCCCGGCGGCTCGATCAGCGCTGGCATGGCCATCTACGACACCATGGTCTTGGCGCCCTGCGACATCTCGACCTACGCGATGGGCATGGCCGCTTCGATGGGCCAGTTCCTGCTCGCCGCGGGCACCAAGGGCAAGCGCTACGCGTTGCCGCATGCTCGGATCCTGATGCATCAGCCGCTGGGCGGCGTGACCGGCAGCGCCGCCGACATCGCCATCCAGGCCGAGCAGTTCGCGCTGATCAAGAAAGAGATGTTCCGGCTCAACGCGGAGTTCACCGGCCAGCCCGTCGAACGCATCGTGGCAGACTCCGACCGCGACCGCTGGTTCACTGCCCAGGAAGCCCTGGACTACGGCTTTGTCGACCACATCATCACCAACGCCCCAGTCAACGGAGCACCATCATGAATCCCGAAATCCAACCGCAGGCCCGTTACATCCTGCCGTCGTTCATTGAGCACTCCAGTTGGGGCGTCAAAGAATCCAACCCTTACAACAAGCTGTTCGAAGAACGGATCATCTTCCTCGGCGTGCAAGTCGACGACGCGTCGGCCAACGACATCATGGCGCAGCTGCTGGTGCTCGAGTCGTTGGATCCCGACCGCGACATCACGATGTACATCAATTCCCCCGGCGGCGGGTTCACCTCACTGATGGCGATCTACGACACCATGCAATACGTCCGGGCCGACATCCAGACGGTGTGCTTGGGACAGGCGGCCTCGGCCGCGGCGGTGTTACTCGCCGCCGGAACACCGGGCAAGCGCATGGCACTGCCCAACGCTCGGGTCTTGATCCACCAGCCGTCGTTGGCCGGCGTGATCCAGGGTCAGTTCTCCGATCTGGAGATTCAGGCCGCCGAGATCGAGCGGATGCGCACGCTGATGGAAGTCACGCTGGCTCGCCATACCGGCAAGCCCGCCGACGTGATCCGCAAAGACACCGACCGTGACAAGATCCTGACCGCCGAAGAGGCCAAGGACTACGGGATCATCGACACCGTGCTGGAGTACCGGAAGCTCTCTGCGCAGACCGCTTAGGCTTCCAGCCGCGTTCGCAGGGCCTTGCCCGGCCACCAGAAGCAAACGCCCCTGAAACACGCTGTTTAAGGTGCTTTTGCGACTGCTCGTGCTAGAGAAGCGATATCGGCCGGCCGCACCCGACAGCACCCGCCGACGATGCGTGCTCCCGCCGACACCCACTGCGTCGCGAGCGCGGCCGAGAACCGCGAACGCCCGACCCACGCGCGCCGTGCGGTATCCCAGCGTTCTCCGCTGTTGGGATACACGATCACCGGCTTACCGGTCTGCCGGGCTTCTGCGATCGCGGGCAGCACATCGTCGGGCGCGCAGCAGTTTACGCCGACCGCGACGATGTCGGGCACCCCGGCAACTACCGCGAACGCCTCGGCAAGTGGTTGCCCGGCACGGGTGCGGGTTCCCTCGATGGTGTAGCTGAGCCAGGCCGGCACGGCGAGCCGCCGCACGAGATTCACGAGCGCCTCGGCCTCGTCTGCGTCGGGCACGGTTTCCAGTGCAAGCATGTCGGCGCCCGCTTCAGCCAGCACTTCCAGCCGTGGCCAGTGCCACTTCTGCAACGCGGCGACACTGAGGCCGTAGCGGCCGCGGTACTCCGACCCGTCGGCGAGCGCCGCGCCGTACGGTCCGACCGAGGCGGCGACCCATCGACACATGGTGGGCGACCTACTGCGCCCTGCTTCGCTGCGCTTGCGGTCATCCACGCGATCGCCAGCACCCGCCTCCTCGCGCGCGATCTTGGCAAGCTCGACGCTGCGCCGCAGCAGCCGCACAGCGTCGTCGTGTCCGAGCCCGCGAGCGGCGAAGCCCTCGAACGATGCCTGGTAGCTCGCCGTGGTAGCGATGCTCGCGCCGGCCCGGAAGTAGGCGGCATGCACCGCGGTGATCTCGTCTGGAGCGTCGACGAGCAGCCTCGCCGACCACAATGCGTCAGACAGGCCCCCGGACAGATCATGGCCGCGCGCCTCGAGTTCGGTGGCCAGCCCGCCATCACCGATCAAGACGGTATCGTCGGGCACGGCGAATCCCACGGACTCAACTCTAGGGTCGTTGAACGCGCCGCCTCTCGGTCGAGTAACAGCCGCGACACGCCAGGGACACGTCAGCGCGTTCCGGGCTGCCAGGCGCCGGATAACGGGATATGTTCGCAGCAGAACAAGCACGAATACCACCGACGCTATTCGCCGCTATCGGTCGCGTCGTACCCGAGCAAGCGGGTAGCGTCGGGAAATACACGCGGCACACTACGACGGACGGCGAACAGGAAGTAGGCACTGACGCACCATGGCGCGCATCGGAGACGGCGGTGACTTGCTGAAGTGCTCGTTCTGCGGAAAGAGCCAAAAACAAGTCAAGAAGCTCATTGCGGGGCCCGGGGTCTACATCTGCGATGAGTGCATCGATCTCTGTAACGAGATCATCGAAGAAGAACTCGCCGACGCCGACGACGTCAAACTCGACGAACTGCCTAAGCCCGCTGAAATTCGTGAATTCCTCGAGAGCTACGTCATCGGCCAGGACAACGCCAAGCGGACGCTGGCCGTCGCCGTCTACAACCACTACAAGCGCATCCAGGCCGGCGAGAAAGGTCGTGATTCACGCTCCGGTGAGCCGGTCGAGCTGACCAAGTCCAACATCTTGATGCTGGGGCCCACCGGCTGCGGCAAGACCTACCTGGCCCAGACCCTGGCCAAGATGCTCAACGTGCCGTTCGCTATCGCCGATGCCACCGCCCTCACCGAGGCGGGCTATGTCGGTGAAGACGTGGAAAACATTCTGCTCAAACTCATCCAGGCCGCCGACTACGACGTCAAGCGGGCCGAGACCGGCATCATTTACATCGACGAGGTCGACAAGATCGCGCGCAAGAGCGAGAACCCCTCGATCACCCGAGACGTGTCCGGTGAGGGTGTGCAGCAAGCGCTGCTGAAGATTCTTGAGGGCACCCAGGCGTCGGTGCCGCCGCAGGGCGGTCGCAAGCACCCGCATCAGGAGTTCATCCAGATCGACACCACCAACGTGTTGTTCATCGTGGCGGGCGCCTTCGCCGGGTTGGAGAAGATCGTCGCCGACCGGGTCGGCAAACGCGGACTGGGCTTCGGAGCCGAAGTGCGTTCCAAAGCCGAGATCGACACCACCGACCACTTCGCCGAAGTCATGCCCGAAGACCTGATCAAGTACGGCCTGATTCCGGAATTCATCGGTCGGCTACCTGTTATCGCTTCGGTGACCAACCTGGACATGGATTCTCTGGTCAAGATCTTGTCGCAGCCCAAGAACGCGCTCGTCAAGCAGTACACGCGGCTGTTCGAGATGGACGGCGTGGAGCTGGAGTTCACCCAGGATGCGCTGGAGGCGATCGCCGAACAGGCGATCCATCGCGGCACCGGCGCTCGCGGCTTGCGCGCGATCATGGAAGAAGTGCTGCTGCCGGTGATGTACGACATCCCGAGCCGCGACGACGTCGCCAAAGTTGTGGTCACCAAGGAAACCGTGCAAGACAACGTGCTGCCGACGATCGTGCCGCGCAAGCCGTCGCGCACGGAGCGCCGCGACAAGAGCGCCTAGCTTCAGGCGACACCGATGGTGTCGACTCTGCGTCTGTAGCGTCAATCCGACCGGCAACGACGCTGCCAACGCAGGTTCGACGCGGTCGGCGCAGGCTCGGTGTGGTTAGGGGCATGTGGCGGGCTCATCCGCTAGCTAGTAGTTACCGGCGCGTAAGTCTCGTTCTTAGAGTTGGGGCGCCAGCAAAAGTGACGAATACCACAGTTTTGCCTTGCCGGCGTGGTGCCCATCGCTGTGACCTTGGTGTTTGATTGCATAGCGGTGGCACGTTACGACGCGTCGGCGTCATTAAATGCTTAAGAGCAGTGCCATAATCGGTACTGCCGGTGACATAAAAATTGGGCCGGTCCACTCCGACGGCGGATACTGGAAGTCGTAACGCAGAGTGGCTGTGCGGAGAACAGCAACGGAAGGCGGGGACGTGGGTCCGAACGGCGACGGAGCCGGTTCAGAATCTCATATCGCTGACACAGCAGCGCCACGTCGGCAGCAGCTGGAAAGAGTCGTCATTCGCTTCGCTGGGGACTCCGGTGACGGGATGCAACTCACCGGCGATCGATTCACTTCCGAGGCAGCGCTTTTCGGCAACGACCTGGCCACCCAACCGAACTATCCCGCCGAGATCCGCGCACCCGCGGGCACACTGCCCGGGGTCTCGTCCTTCCAGATCCAAATCGCCGACTATGACATCCTGACCGCTGGTGACCGCCCGGACGTGCTCGTGGCCATGAACCCCGCAGCGCTGAAGGCCAACATCGGCGACTTGCCGCGCGGCGGAATGGTGATCGTGAACTCCGACGAGTTCACCAAGCGCAACTTGGCCAAAGTCGGTTACGAGACCAATCCGCTGGAAAACGGCGAACTGTCCGACTACGTCGTGCACGAGGTCGCGATGACCACCTTGACGCTCGGCGCCGTGGAGGCGATCGGCGCGTCAAAGAAGGACGGTCAGCGGGCCAAGAACATGTTCGCGCTTGGCCTGCTTTCGTGGATGTACGGCCGGCCGATCGAAACCAGCGAGCGATTCATCAGGGAGAAGTTCGCCCGCAAGCCCGACATCGCAGAGGCCAACGTGCTGGCGCTCAAGGCGGGCTGGAACTACGGCGAAACCACCGAGGCGTTCGGTACCACCTACGACATCTCGCCGGCCAAGTTGCCCGCCGGCGAGTACCGGCAGATCTCGGGCAATACCGCGTTGGCGTACGGCATTGTCGCCGCGGGAGAGCTGGCGGGCATCCCGGTGGTACTCGGCAGCTACCCGATCACGCCGGCGTCGGACATCTTGCACGAGCTGTCCAAGCACAAGAACTTCAATGTGATCACCTTCCAAGCCGAGGATGAGATCGGCGGCATCTGCGCGGCTTTGGGCGCGGCCTACGGCGGCGCACTCGGTGTCACCAGCACGTCGGGGCCGGGTCTGTCGCTCAAAGCCGAAGCAATCGGCCTTGGTGTGATGACCGAGCTGCCGCTGCTGGTCGTTGACGTGCAGCGCGCCGGCCCGTCGACCGGTATGCCGACCAAGACCGAGCAGGCCGACCTGATGCAGGCGATGTATGGCCGCAACGGCGAATCGCCGGTCGCCGTGCTTGCACCGCGGTCACCGTCGGACTGCTTCGAGACCGCCCTGGAGGCGGTGCGCATCGCGGTGTCCTATCACACCCCAGTAATCCTGTTGTCCGACGGCGCAATTGCGAACGGCTCGGAGCCATGGCTCATCCCCGACGTCAGCACGCTGGAGCCCATCGAACACACCTACGCCAAGGCCGGCGAACCGTTCCAGCCCTATGCCCGCGACCCCGAGACCCTGGCCCGGCAGTTCGCGATTCCGGGCACTCCAGGCCTTGAGCACCGCATCGGCGGACTGGAGTGCGCAAACGGTTCCGGCAACATCTCCTACGACCCGGCAAACCACGACTTGATGGTCCGGTTGCGCCAGGCCAAGATCGACGGGATCCGGGTTCCCGACTTGGAAGTCGACGACCCGACCGGTGACGCTGAGCTGTTGCTGATTGGCTGGGGCAGCACGTACGGTCCAATCGGCGAGGCGTGCCGGCGCGCACGCCGCAGGGGCATCAAGGTCGCGCACGCGCACCTTCGTTATCTCAACCCGTTCCCGGCCAACCTCGGTGACGTGCTGCGCCGCTACCGGAAAGTGGTTGCGCCCGAGATGAATCTCGGTCAGTTGGCGTTGTTGCTGCGGGCGAAGTACCTGGTCGACATCCAGTCGGTGACCAAGGTTCAGGGTGTCTCGTTCCTGGCCGACGAGGTGAGCCGTCTGATCAGCGCCGCGCTGGGCGGGACACTGGCCGAAATCGAGCAAGACAAAACCACAGTGGCCAGATTGGCAGTGGCGACGGTTGGAGCAGGAGCTGACGCATGACCGACTTGATCGGGGATCTGACGAACGCGGAGTTGTCCATCACACCCGCGTTGTCCAAGCACTCCGGCGTACCCACGACCGATCAGCCGCAAAAGGCCAAAGACTTCACCAGCGACCAGGAGGTGCGCTGGTGCCCCGGCTGCGGTGACTACGTCATCCTCAACACCATCCGCAACTTCCTGCCCGAGCTCGGGCTGCGCCGCGAGAACATCGTCTTCGTCAGCGGGATCGGATGCTCCAGCAGGTTCCCGTACTACCTGGAGACCTACGGTCTGCATTCGATCCATGGCCGCGCGCCGGCCATCGCGACCGGTCTGGCGCTGGCTCGGCCCGACCTGTCGGTGTGGGTGGTCACCGGCGACGGTGACGCGTTGTCGATCGGCGGCAATCACCTGATCCACGCGCTGCGCCGCAACGTCAACCTGACGATCCTGCTGTTCAACAACCGCATCTACGGTTTGACCAAGGGTCAGTACTCGCCGACCTCCGAAGTCGGCAAGGTCACCAAGTCCACCCCGATGGGATCGCTGGACCAGCCGTTCCATCCGGTGTCGCTGGCACTGGGCGCCGAGGCGAGTTTCGTTGCCCGCGCGCTGGACTCGGACCGCAACGGCCTGTCGGAGGTGCTGCGCGCCGCGGCCCAGCACCGCGGATCCGCCCTGGTCGAGATCCTGCAGGACTGCCCGATCTTCAACGACGGTTCGTTCGACGCGCTGCGCAAGGAGGGCGCCGAAGAGCGGGTGATCCATGTCCGTCACGGCGAGCCGATCACGTTCGGCGCCAACGGTGAGTACTGCGTGGTGCGCTCCGGCTTCGGACTCGACGTGGCCAAGACCGCCGACGTCGCAGCCGAGAGCATCGTCGTGCACGATGCGCACAGCGAGGACCCCGCGTACGCGTTTGCCCTGTCCAGGTTGTCCGACCAAAACCTCGAACACGCCGTGATGGGGATTTTCCGGCAAATCACCCGGCCGACCTACGACGACGCCGCCCGCGCTCAGGTCAGCGCCGCGAAGAAATCGGCTCCCGGCGACCGTGCAGGGCTGCAATCGCTGCTGCGCGGACGCGATACCTGGACCGTCGCCTGACGTGGCGCAGTCATCGACCCGGCCAATCGCATTGGCGGGGGTGGTATTAGCTGGCGGTGCATCGCGCCGAATGGGCCGCGACAAGGCCACGTTGCCGCTGCCGGGCCCGGTTTCCGAATCGAACGCAGCAACGAACGAGCGCCTTGGCGCCGTCACGATGGTCGAACACGTCGTCGGCATTGTCGGCCAGCGGTGCAAGCCGGTTTTCGTGGTGGCCGCGCCGGGTCAACCGTTGCCGGCGTTGCCGGCCAAACTGGTGCGGGACGAAGTGCGGGGATTTGGGCCGTTGATAGCGACCGGGCGTGGGCTTCGAGCCGCGGCCGAAGCCGGCGCCACCCACGCGTTCGTGTCCGCTGTCGATATGCCACTTCTGACGACCGATTTGATCGACGAGTTGGTCAACCGAGCCGCGCAGGTGGATGCCGATGTGGTCTTGCCGTGGGATGGTCGCGATCACTACCTGGCCGCGGTCTACCGCACCGACTTGGCCGAGCGAATCGATCCGTTGGTAGCCGCTGGGGAGCGGGCGATGCGAGCGTTGGTCGACAACGTCGACTCTCAACGGGTTGTGGTATCCGACTCGCGCCCGCTGGCCAACGTCAATTCGGCCGACGATCTGAACGCACTGCTGCAGGCCAGTCGCTGACCGCTCCGGCGCAATTCGCTCTGGCAAACTGCGCTGCCGAATATCCCGGATAATTTCGCATGCGGTGACGTTTCCTATTACTGATGTAGAGCTGTAATTGTCTAATTATGTCTGAATAATGCATCTGAATGGTCACAATTTGTGCGGAAATTGATGGTTCGCGTTCCCCCAGGCGCGTCGGCTGTATTGCCTTGGTAGAGCAGCGATCCCGGACGCGTAGCGATCAGATGGCGCTAAATTCACGCTTGGTAACGACATGTAGAAAGAGGATAACGCTACGGTCCCTGGCGAATTGCGTGCCAGGTTGGGGGTCGACTCGGCCGCGCCTGACCCGCGGCCGCTTGGACTTGAGCCGTGATGACAGCATCGGTGTTGTCGTCCGCTCTGGAATCCAGCAGCGAAACACGCTGGCAATAAACCTATTTGGGACGCGTTGTCGTCGACGACCGTGGCCGAATCCGGCACGCCGGCACTCATGACGCTTTCGCTGCCCGTGCCCTGCTTATGATGAAATATACTGGTGCACTGGGCATTAGAGCACAAGATTGTGCAGTCCGGTGAACGGCTCCCAAACCAACCTGGGCGCTGCTTCAGCTAACGGCATCACTGCGAGTTCAGCTGCGGGCACAGCGATCTCCGTGCGGACAGCTCACATGGGCGGGCACCAGCCGCCAAAGTCCGTGTCCCAGCTCACAAAATCCCCGTGATTTGGCTCACGATATGTTTGGGAATTCGCCGCGCCGCCGCGATTGCGAAAGTCCCGATTGACCTGCGAATACCACGAGCCCGCGTCGCCGTGATTACGCCGTGACTGAACCGAGATATGGCCTCAGGCGAGATGACGAATGCGGCGAAGTTTCGTACGGTCCCACTCGGCCCTAAAACGGGCAAATAAAAATCGAATCCACCGACCGCGTGTGAGCGGGGCCGGGAACGGCGACAGTTGCCTCCCAGCCGACGGGCAGGAGCCCGCCGGGCGAACCATGCCCCCGCTGTCGTGCCCGAACGAGACGGCACTCCCCGAAGCAGTAGTTCCGCCTGGACACAGGCGGCCGCCCACATCGTGGGCTTGCTTCGGCGCGCGCAGCGCGAAAGGA